>JANLWV010000382.1:0-34523 GCA_031364765.1 Vicinamibacteria bacterium | reverse complement strand
GCGCTCGTCGGTGGGATCGCCACCTTCGGCCCGGTCGGGCTCGTCGCCGGTCCGCTGATCCTGTCGTTTTTCCTTGCCGTGGTGCGACTGTCCCGCAAGGAGCCGGTCGCTGCTACCGAACCAGCGCGCCAACGATGAAGTAGGCCCGGACGGTGCCACCGTTGCCCACACTCGCGCCGACGAAGAACGGACCGAAGAATGTGTCGGCGGCGAGACCGCCGGTGAAGCTCGAATTGAACCGGGCGCCGCTCGCCCGGTCAAAGGCGCTTCCGACTTCGACCAAACCCGTCGCGTACAAGCGGTCGCCCAGGAGGGTGGGCAGGCGCCCCAGTTGGGTCCGGTACGCGGCTCTTCCCAGCAAGAAGTTCGGTCCGCGGAAGGCATTTGTCGGGAAAGCGCCGAGGCGAAAAGGGCCGCCGAGGTTGAACTGGTATAGCAGGGGGGGAGGGTTGCCGAAGCTCGCTCCGCCATCCGCATAGAAAGTGAAATGATGCCGGCGCGCCATCCGCCACGAAACACTCAGGCCGCCCTCCGCCCGGCCAAAGCCGCGACTCAGGTCAGGCGCATTGAGCAGCCACGAAACTCCGGATGAGAGGCGCACCCCGCGGCTCGGGAAATAGGCTCGGTCCTGACCGTCGTAGTCGAACCGGAGGTGCGCTGCCTGCTCTTCGCCCCGGCTGCGCGGGAGCGCGTCTCCGACGCGCGTCACATTCCTGACGTAAGCGAAGTCGTAGCCGGCGCGAAATTGCGTGGTGCGTCCGAAGAGCCAGCCGAGGTCCAGGCCGGCCCCGGCCCTCTGCCGGCTGTAGATCGCCGCCAGATCGCCGCCTTCGTAGAGGTTCTCGCTCGTCCTGGTATAGAAGGCCCGTGGCGCCAGGAAAGCGCCTCTTCTTAAGGGCCCGGAGCCGCCCAAGGGTTGCAGCAGCTCCGTGGTCAGCCGCAGCGTTGATCCGAGGGACGCGTCGACGCGCCACTCCGAGCCCTGGCCGGTCGCGTCCATGAAAGTGACGCGGGAGCCGAGAGTGAGGTTCACGTCCTTGCTCTCGTTATCGAGGTCGAGCGAGAACCTGACGAAGGGCGGCGCGTAGGACTTGTCGCGGATTTCGATGCCAAGCCCTTCGCGGCCTCCGCGAAAACGGCGGTCGTACATGGCGCTCGCGTGGCGGCCGAGGCCGATGGTCCAGTCGAGGTGTGATTCGATCGTCGTGGGGTCGGACGCGTGGGCGAAGTCTGCTTCGAACCGGCGGCTTATCTGCTCTGCCGCAGCAGCCGACACACCGGTGACCTCGACGAAGGAGAGGGGGCCGGTTCTGGGATGCAGCCGCGACCGAAGTCCCTTGGTGTAGGCCGCCCAGGCAGTGTCATCGAGGGCGTGGGGGAGAAGCAGGCCGGCCTGGGCTTCGGCGGCGGCGTAGCCACGCGCCGCGATCGCCTCGCTCTTTCGGTAGTCGGAGGAGCTGAACCCGTCGAGGTCGGGCAGAATCACCACCTCGGCCTGGCTCAGCCGGGGCTTGGCGAGGTCCTGCATCATGAGTTCAATCGCGCGGTTAGCGACGGCGCCGATGGTCTCGGAGGGCTTGTCGCGCTCGGGCGCGCCGACGTTGACCGCAATCACGATATCGGCGCCCATCGCCCGAGCCACATCCACGGGCACGTTGTTGAGGATGCCGCCATCGGAGAGGAGGCGGCCGCCGAGCCGAACCGGATCGAAGGTTCCAGGCAGCGCCATCGAGGCTCGCAGCGCCGGGCCGAGCGGCCCCCGGTCGAGAACGACGGCCTCGCCCTTTTCGAGATCGGTGGCAACGCAGCGGAACGGAATGGGCAAGTCGTCAAAGCTTTGAACCGTGGAGTAGGGGAAGGCCACACGGCTCAACAGAAGGCCGATCCGATGCCCGGGATTGAGACCGCTTTGAAGGCGAAAGCCGTGGCGCAGGCCCGCCTCGATCTTGATCGAATACTCGCGATCGTCCTCTTTCCGGCGGAAGGCCTTCAGGGGGTAGGGGATGTCCGGCCGCAGGAGCAGATCCCAGTCCGCGCTTCGGAGCATCTCCCGGATATCGGCCGAGGACATCCCGGTCGCGTACGCGCCTCCAATGAAGGCGCCGGTGCTGGTCCCCGCGATCGCGTCGACCGGAATATGGTGCTCCTCCAGCCATTGCAGCACGCCCGCATGCGCGATGCCCTTGGCCGAACCACCGCCGAGGGCGAGCCCGACCCGGGGACGTCGTGCCGGATCCTGGCTGCGGGCTTCGACCGCCAGGAGGGTGAGCAGCAGGAGGGCGAGTAAACGACGGGCAGGCGGCACCGATCAGCGCCGCGAGATCAGGTGAATGATCGCGACGAAAACCGCGGCGCCGATGATCGACCAGAGGATCGGGAAGGACTGTCCGCCGATTTGAAGCAGGAAGGGCTCCCCCAGCTTGAGCTGGCGTGCGATCCAAGGCCCAACCAGGGTTCCGATGAAACCGAGAGCCGTGGAGACGATCAACCCGCCGCGAACGCCGCCGGCGATGGCCCGACCGATGGCGCCGCAGACAGCCGCGATGACAATAAGTACGAGGAGGCCCGGCAATGTAATGGTCATTTCCGAACGAGGCGGAGCAAGCCGGATGCCAACCGGTGGTCAAGGGTGGGCATGGCCGCCAACCTTCGACAAAAGGGGGCGACGGGCCATCCAAACGTCACGCTTCTTTTTCAGACGTTGTACCGTGTAGAAACCGCCTTCAATCCCCCGGCTTGAATCGCCCTCCTGGCCCGCCAAGTGGCGAATTCGGGCGCGACCGGGCGGCACGGCCTTTGCTCTCTCCCGGGGGTGAAAGTGAGATGACAAGACATGCAAGGAACAAAACTCATCGGAGCGGTCCTGCTGGCCCTGGGCATCCTGGCCCTGGCCTACGGCGGGTTCACGTACACCAAGGACACCGACCACGTGAAACTCGGACCCATCGAGATTGAAGTGAAGGACAAGGAACGGGTGAACGTTCCGTTGTGGGCCGGTGTGGTCGTCGCGGTCGTGGGCGGAGTTCTTCTCGCCGGCAGTGGCAAGCGCTCGTGACCCCGGTTGCCGCCCGAGAGCCCCAAAGTCTCAAACTCAGCGCGGCTGTCCTCCTCGGGCTCGGCCTGACCCTCGGCGGATGCGCCCACGTGAAGCCCCTGCCGCCGGGGGAAGCCCTGACGGAAAAGGAGAGACTGGAGGCCATCAGCCGCGCGTCGGTCTGGTCGCCCACGAACGTCCCCAACGTGAACTTCAAGACCGGGCCCGATGTCGACGGTGCGTTCACGTCCAACGAGTGGGTGACTTGCGAATACAAGGAAAAGGAACAATCCGGTCACTCGCCCAAATTCACCTGTGAGACCAGCCCCGGCAAGGAAGTGAAGGTCAAGTACGGCCCGCGCAACGCCGAAGTTTTTGGCGAGGTATTGGCGAGTCGACTCTTCTGGGCTCTGGGTTTTGCCGCCGACCGGATGTATCCGGTGCGCGTCAAGTGTCACGGCTGTCCAACGGATCCGAAGAAGGGCCCGGAGGGAGCGGCGTCCGTGGTGGTCTTCGACCCGTCGGCCATCGAGCGGAAACTGCCCGGGCGGAGCATGGAAACGAAGAGAGATTCCGGCTGGAAATGGTCGGAGCTCGAAGGCATCGGGCCCGAGGCCGTCAAGAGCGCGCGCGCGCAACGCGACGCGTTGAAATTGTTGGCGGCGTTCGTGCAGCACACGGACAACAAATCCTCGAATCAGCGCCTGCTTTGCCCCGAAGGACAGGAGGTTGGGAAAACCGGTTGTAAGGCGCCCATCCTCATGATCAGCGATCTCGGCCTCACGTTCGGTCACGCCGATCTTTTGAACCAGAACAAGAACAGCGTGAGTCTGGATACCTGGGCCCAGGTCCCGGTGTGGAAAGACGGCGAGGCGTGCGTGGCGCGGCTCAAGGGCTCGTTCACGGGCAGCCTCAGCAACCCAGAGATCAGCGAGGCGGGCCGGGCGTTTCTGGCCGGTTTGCTCGTGCAACTCACCGACGCCCAGCTCCGCGACCTCTTCGAGAACGCACGCGTCAAGCGCCGTTCCTCAGACCCAAGCAGCGATCCCGAAAAGGAACCTGCTCTCGCCCGAGTGGATGACTGGATCAAGGCCTTCAAGATGAAGCGGGCCCAGATCGTCGACCGACGCTGCTCCGTCTAGACCTTGGCGGCGTTCTAGAGGAAGCGCAGTGATCGAGATGGAACCTTGACCACCCATCGCGGCGCCGCCGTCGTGATCGGAGTGAGCCTTGCCCTCGGCGGATGTGCCCATCTCAAGAGCCTTCCGCCTGGAGAGGCGCTGACGGTGCAGGAGCGGAAGGAGGCCATCAGGCGCGCCTCAGTCTGGTCGCACACCCACATCCCCGAAGTCGACCTCATAGCTGGACCGGACGCGACCGGAGGGTTTGCGCCCAACGAGTGGGTGACTTGCGAATACAAGGCGAAGGAACTCAGTGGCGCCTCGCCCAAATTCGCGTGCGAAACGAGCCCGGGCCACGAGGTGAAGGTCAAGTACGGACCACGAAACGCCGAGGTCTTCGGTGAAGTGCTGGCCACGCGTCTGTTCTGGGCCCTGGGTTTCGCAGCCGACCGGATGTATCCCGTGCGCGTACGCTGCCATGGCTGTTCCGCAGACCCGCACAAGGTTCCGGAAATCACTCTCGGAGTGTCGGAGTTCGATCCCGCGGCCATCGAACGGAAACTCCCGGGGCGAGCCATGGAGACGAGTCCGGACTCCGGTTGGGAATGGTCCGAACTGGACGACATCGGCCCCGAAGCGGCTCTCGGCGCGCGCGCCCAGCGCGATGCGTTCAAGCTGCTGGCGGCCTTCGTTCAGCACACCGACAGCAGGGCCGCGAACCAGCGACTGCTTTGTCCCTTAGGCCAGGAAGTTGGAAAGACCGGCTGCCGCAGCCCCGTCCTCATGGTCAGCGACCTCGGTCTCACATTCGGCCGCTCGGGCTTCCTGATCATGAACAAGAACAAAAACAGCGTGAGCCTCGCCGACTGGACGGACAAGCCCGTATGGAAGGACGAGGCCCTATGCGTGGCTCAGCTCAGCCGCTCGTTCGGCGGGACGCTCAACAACCCAAAGGTCTCCGAGGCGGGCCGGGCGTTCCTCGCCAGCCTGCTCGTCCAACTGACCGATGAACAACTCCGTGATCTCTTTGAGAGCGCGCGTGTGTCGCGCCGCTCTAGCGACCCAAGCAGCGACCCCCAGAAGGACGGAGCGCTAGCCGGTGTGGACGACTGGGTGAATGTCTTCAAGTTGAGGCGAGCCCAGATCGTCGACAACCGCTGCCCCCGCTAGGCCGAGCTCTGGGCTCCTCACCCGTGCCTGTTTCAGAGGTCACTTTGATCGCCAAGCGGGGCGCTGCAGTCCTCTTCGGACTGAGCCTTACCCTCGGCGAATGTGCCCACACCGAGCGCCTTCCGTTCGGGGAGGCGCTCACCCCTCAGGAACGGCGGGAGGCCATCAGGCGCGCCTCTGTCTGGTCGCCCACCGACATCCCCAAGGTTGACCTCAAGGCTGGCCCGAACGCGGACGGAGCGTTTGCGTTCGACGAGTTGGTGACTTGCGAATACACGGAGAAGGATCTCAGCGGCCACTCGCCCAAGTTCGTGTGCGAGACAAGCCCAGGCAAGAGAGTGAAGGTCAAGTACGGACAACGAAACGCCGAGGTCTTCGGCGAAGTGCTGGCCACACGTCTGTTCTGGGCCCTGGGTTTCGCAGCGGACCGGATGTATCCCGTGCGCGTCCGCTGCCATTCCTGCCCCAACGATCCCAAGCAGAGTCCGGGAACGGCCGTTGATGTGACGGTGTTCGACCTCGCGGCCATCGAGCGGAAGTTGCCGGGGCGGGCTATGGAGACGAGTCCTGACTCCGGATGGAAATGGTCCGAGCTGGAGGACATCGGCCCCGATGCCGCACCGGCCGCGCGCGCCCAGCGCGATGCGCTCAAGCTACTCGCGGCGTTTGTCCAGCACACCGACAGCAAGGCCGCGAACCAGCGCCTGTTCTGCCCGGAAGGGGAGGAGATTGGACGGACGGGGTGCCGAACCCCCGTCCTCATGGTTCAGGACCTCGGCCTCACATTCGGCCGCGGCGCATGGCTGAACAGGAACGAGAACAGCGTAAGCCTCGAAAACTGGACGCGGGTGCCGGTGTGGAAAGACAGCGGCGCGTGTGTAGCCCAGCTCGAGCGCTCTTTGAGCGGCAACCTCGGCAACCCGGAGATCAGCGAGGCGGGCCGGGCGTTCCTCGCCAGTCTGCTCGTCCAGCTCACCGACTCCCAACTCCGCAATCTCTTCGAAAATGCCCGGGTGGACCACCGCTCCTCAGACCCAAACAGGGACCCGGAAAAAGACGGTGCGCTCGCCAGCGTGGACGAGTGGGTCAATGTCTTCAGACTCAAGCGGGCACAGATCCTCGACCGTCGGTGCCCGCAGTAGGACGCGGAGTCGGACGTGGAGTCGGGGATGGAGTCGGGAGACTCTTCACCACCGGGGGCTTCTTTTTCGCCACTGGCCGCTTCTTCACTACAGGCCGCTTCTTCACCACCGGGGGTAGCGGCTTGGGCGTCGGAGAGGGTGCGGGCGCTCCGACTTCTACTTTGGGTGTGGAGGCAGGGGTGGCCGCCGGTGACACCGCGGGCACAACCACGGGAACCTTGGCTGAAACGGGTGCTGGAGCGACGGGAATAGGCGCAGGAGGGGGCGTTGTCGCCACCACGACCGCCGGCGCGCCCGGACGGTGCAACACTCCGCTGTCGATCGTCGCTCCGGTCCGGCTGATCGCCTGGTAATAGAGATCCTCGCCGGCAATCTCCACGAGCATGAAGTGGTAGTCGCGATCGAACCCCTTGGCCGTCATGTCCGTGGCGCGGATGTCTCCCTTGCGCAGCGAGCCGCCGGCGCCGGACACCCAGTACACGATGCCGCCCTTCTGGGGCTTGATCCGCTCGTAGAAGTGGTCATGCCCGGAGAACACTGCGCTCACGCCGTACTTGACGAAGAGAGGCTCCAGGGCCGCCCTCGTTTCGAGCGAGGAGCCGTGGGTCCCGCCGGACGAGTAGAGCGGGTGATGAAAAAACGCGATCTTCCAGTCCGAGGTCGACGACGAAAGCTCCTTCTCCAGCCAGTCGAGCTGCGGCTTGTCTATGTTGTTGCTGTCGATGGCGAAGAAGCGCACCTCGCCCCCTTTGGGCGGGCGGAAGGTGTAATAGCGCTGGTCCCCCATGTTGAAAAGCTTGTAGAAACGCTGGTTCGGGTTGTCGTGGTTGCCGAGACTCGCCTGGAACTTGACCCCGGCGTCGAGGAGCGGCTTGTAGGGCGTCTCGAACTTGGACCGCATCTCCGCAGGGCTGTCGCCTCCGTAAATGTTGTCACCGGCCATGATCACGAGGTCGAAGGGGAACTCGTTGTGGAACGCGACCATCTGCTTCGCCACCTCGTACTGCCCGCTGTCGCCGCGGCCCGTGTCGCCCATCACGGCGAATCGGATTGAGCCGTCCTTGAGGGGCAGCTTGAGGGTTGTCGGGGCCTGCGCCTGAGGCCCGGTTTCGCCGAAAAACGCTGCGGCGACGGCGGTACACAGTCCCAACGAGAGGAAAAGGCGGCGACGACGGATCCTAGCGGCAGTTCCTTGAGTCATTTGGCCGGAACCCCGGGGGCGGCGGCGGGGAGGAAGTCGACAATGATCTGGGCCACGGCGTCGACCAGAATGAGGTCCTTGCCTACAAACCGGTAGTGGAGCGACGGCGGCAGCGGGGGCAGCGCCAGCAGCAGGCTTGCCGGCACCGTGGAAATCGATGCGCCCGATGGGTACGCCGCGTTGACGCGCACCACGACCGGAACCGAGTCCTCGTCCAGCGCCGGGTTTCCCTCGACAACCGCCTTCCGCGCGGCGAGGGTGTCGGGGCCCTTGAGCTGCTCAGCGATGAGGCGTCTCAGGAGAGTCCGGATCTCCGGCAGAAAAATGTCCCCTGGCCTCGCCTTGGAGCGGTTCGCCGTTATGGCGTTCGCGAGGGCCTGCGCGGTCACCATTTTCACGTCTCCGAGTCTGGCGAGTTGCCGGGCGTGGAGGTCAGCGTACTTGGCGACGGCCTTTTGAAAATCCCGAATCGCCTCGCGTTCCTCCTTGGCCAGGTGCGCCGCCCTCCCCTCGGCCTTTTTCACCTTCTTCGCGACCCTTGCGGCCTCGGCCTTCTCCTGAAACGCTTCGCCCGGGCCGGCCAGAACCGGCACGGCGAATCCGAGGGCCGCTATCAGCCCGAGGAGAAGACGCGCCGTCTGGCCGCGCGCGTTTGATGTGTGGTGGTCCATGGTTCCGCCTGTCTGCTTATGCGTGGGCTGCTGCCTTCTCTTCGGCCTTGGCCTCGGCCTTGGCTTCTTTCTTCTCCGCCTTCGCCTCGGCTTTGGCTTCCTTCTTCTCCGCCTTGGCCTCGACCTTGGCTTCCTTCTTTTCCGCCTTGGCCTCTTTCTTTTCCGCCTTGGCTTCCTTCTCTTCCGCCTTGGCTTCCGCCTTGGCCTCGACCTTGGCTTCTGACTTGGCTTCGGCTTTCGCTTCCCTCTTGGCTTCGGACCTCGCTTCCTTCTCCTCCGCCTTCGCTTCGACCTTGGCTTCCGCCTTTGCTTCGGCTTTCGCCTCGATCTTGGCTTCGGACTTGGCTTCTTTCTTCTCCGCCTTCGCTTCGACCTTGGCTTCAGCTTTCGCTTCCGCCTTTGCCTCGGCTTTCGCTTCAGTCTTGGCTTCGGCTACGGCTTTGACCTCGGCCTTGACCTCGGCCGTGGTCGCGGCTTCGATCTTGGCTACCGCCTTTTTGTCCTTCTTGGCGTCGGTGATGTCCTTCTTGGCCCGGTCGGTCAGAGCCCAGTCGCTTTCGAAGATCGCGGCCATACGAGCCACAACCTTCGGATCGTTGACGATCATTCCCACTTCCCGCCGGCCATCGAGCTCGAGTTTCCGAAGACCCTGGCTGCCCATGAAGGCCTGCTGCCCATCCCGGACGATCGCCCGTACGTGAAGCCTTCGCCCGGGGAACCCTTCTGCGGTGAGACCGGCCCCCCGTTTGCCCAGGGTGCCCAAGATGCGAACGCTGACTCCCGCCGCCCTGCGCTCGTGCAGAATGCGGATCATCATGGGGTCGGTGAGTTTGGGGTCGTATACGAGGAGATGTTTTCGCGCGCCGCGCAGAAAGATGGCGAGCCGTTCCCGGGCATTGACCGGACTGACGAGAAACGCCTTCGGGCCGGCGGAGTAGGGCAGACGCAAGGAATCGGCCTCGAATAGCTTGATCGCCGCCTGGACGAGTTCGCGTTTTCTAGTGACGAGACCAAAGCTCCGGCTCTTGTTCACATCGAGGGCGGTGTAGTTGAAACCGAGCACGAAGAGAGTGGCGCGATCCACGATCATGATCTTGTTGTGATAGCGATGGAGATCGTCGTCGGTGCGGCGCACGCTCGCCCCGGTCTTCAGCAGATCGTGCTCTAGTTTGCGAAGCCGCTTGTCCCCCCCGCGATTCGTGTGGGCGATGAGGGTGCGCACGGCCACACCCCTCGCGACCGCGGCCCGGAGCGCTTTGGCGATGTCGCCCCGGTCCAGACGAAAGATCCCGATGTCGATGCCGGTCTTCGCCTTGTTGATGGCGGAGATGATCGGGCCGATGCCATCGTCCGGCTCTACGATAAGACTCACTTGGGCGCTTTCTTCTCGTCCCAGACGACCTCAACCGCCTCGGCTCCGTTGAGCGCCGAGATCGCTTCCGAGATCCGGTCGGTCCGCTTGCCCTGCGGCACCTCGGCGACGTAGGCGATGTGTTTTTCGGTCGATTCCCGAAGCTCATACTTGATGCGGTGCCTGGTCAGCAGCGCCTCGACCTGCGTTTTCAGGGCGGCCGGGGCCTTGGCCGCGACCGTGAGATCGAACTTCTTCGCGGGCCAAGGCTCGCGCCATTCCAGGGCCCACAGGACGCCCACGATAAATAGGGCGCCCGCGGCAGCCAAGTAGAGGAGCCCGACCCCGGAGGCGAGGCCGATGGCCAGGCACGAGAGCATGACGCTCGCGTCTTTGGGATCATCGATCTTGGCTCGGTAACGCACCAGGCCAGCCGTACCGGCGATGGCGAACGCCCGCGCGAGACTCGCACCCACGATCAGCATGACCAGGGCGCCGACGATCGCCATCATGATCTGCGCCTGGGTGACGTGGACGACGCGCGGCGGCCCCCCGGCCCGGCGCGGCCTGAAGGCCAGCAGCGTCCCCAGCGCGGCGGCCACCACCATGCAGAGCAGTGCGTGGCCGAGGTCCGACAACGAGAAGGGTTTGAGGTCACCGTAGCCGGCCTGGGTCAGGGCCTCGGCCGCCTTCTCCTGGGCCGCGGCGACGGTACTCAGAACGACAGGTATCAAGGCGAGGATCGCAACAACGGGACGAGGCCAGCCGAACCACTGCGGTAGGGGGGCTGGTTTCACAGCGGACGGCTTGGAGCGAGTCATTTGAAAGCAAGGGAGCAAGAATCATGCGCGAGAGGAACCTTTGCGGGAAAACCCTCAACGAGCAAGCAGGGATTCTGCGCGACCGAATCGCAACCATCGCCGGGAGGACGCAAGTCCCGTCGTTTCTACAAAGTGCCGCTATCTGGCGAACGAACTTGAGGTGTGCGGAAACCCGAAGGCAAGGTTCGCGCGTGCCTGGCGTTTGGAGGCAGCTCCGGCTTCCTTTGATCCTGGCCCGCCTCTTGCTGCATTCCGTCTTCGGTCCCGACCTCATCTTCGGCTCTCAAGTCGGCGGCCCCTCTTTAAGAACAAGGCAGACAACTCTGGAAAAGGTGGAAATCGAAATGACGAGCGGAAAGACGGACGAACTCAAGGGGCGCGTCAAGGAAGCCGCAGGAGCACTGACCGGCGACGCGAAGCTGAAACGGGAGGGCCGCCTCGATCAAAAGGTTGGAAAGGCCAAGAAGACGAGCGAGAAGGTGATCGACAAGGTCAGGGACGCGATGAAATGAGCCCACCGAACTCAGGGCCCCGAGTCGCGGGCGGGCGCGCGAACGAGGCAGGCCCAAAGCGCGGCGCGCCACCCAAAACAGACGGGCTGAACGAGCTTGATCAGGATCGCTCCGCATCGCTCGCCGATGAAGGTGGTGTTTCCGCCGCCACGGTCGAGTCGCAAGAGGAGGGTGAAAATCATTGGGGATCTCGAGCCCGCGAAGCGGAGGGCAACAAGAAGAGCGAGAGGTGATGGCACGGAGGTTGCTCCCCGAAGTCTCGGATGAGCGCCGCACCGAAAGGCTGCGTCCGAATGGCGGATGTGGAGGCGCTCCATGGAAAAACATGCACATGAACTCAAACGGAAAGCTGGGCTTCGCCTTCTGCGGTGTCGTCCTGGTGTCAACCCTGGCGGCTTGTTCGACCTACGCGGCAACGTCTGACACGTGGATCACGACAAAGGCCAGGATCTCGCTCCTCACCACCGACGGCGCAGGCCGGATGGACGTGAAAGTCGACACGGAGAAGGGAAGGATCACGCTCCACGGCAAGGTGGAGAGCCAGGCCGTGAAGGATAAGGCGGAAGCCACCGTACGGACGATCGATGGCGTGACGGGGGTTCGGAACCTTGTTCAGGTCGTTCCTGAACTTCGGAAGAAGGCCGTAAAGGCCTCGGACAAAGAGGTCAGGAAAGCCGTCGAGACCGCTCTGAAGAACAACAAGAGCCTCGACGGAATCAAGGTGGATTCGGTCGACAATGGCGTGGTCCTTCTCAGTGGGAAGACCACGAGTCTGGATCTCAAGCTCGTGGCCATCGAGACCGCGTACAGCTGCGTCGGGGCGCGACACGTGGCCTCCACTATCGAGACCGACGAGAAGTAAGAGTTTAAGGAAGAGTCGCGGTGAGGTCCCGAGAGGAGTCTCACCGCGACAGTGCGAGGGCGTCGCCGGCGGCTACCGCCGCGCGACGTTTATCGGCCCATCGAGCCGAAGCGTGATAAGCGTTCCTTCGGGCAACTCGACATCGTCCTTGCCCTGACTCGCGAGGATGCCGCCGCCCGCGCCCACGGCCGCGCCGATCAAGGCGCCCTTCTTGCCGTCTATGATCCCGCCGAGCACGCCGCCCAGGAGCGCGCCGATGCCCCCGTTCCGCAGGGTGTGGTTCCCCGAGCGCTCCGCCGATACCGACACGACGCGCGAGCGGATGTTCGTTCGCGGACCGCCTTCGACCGCCAGGCTATTGAAGTCCAGCTTCAGCCAGTCGTCCTGCTGGCCCCGATTTTTCGAGCGGACTTCGCTCACGAAACCCGATACGGTCGCTCCCGCGGGAATCACCGTGCGGCCATTCAGTTGCAACGCAGTTACCGTCGAGGCCTCGATGCGATCCTCCAGATTGGCCGACCGGGACGACAGATCCTGATTCAGCATCACTTGCATTTCAGTTCCGGCGGGGATGAGAAACGCGCCATATCCCTGGCCGACGCGGCTGCTCTGGGTGTTCTCCACGTCGGAGCGAAGCGCCGCAATGTTCAGGCGAAGAGCAATGACCTCCCTCCGCCCACCTCCGTAACCTTGACCACCGGCCTGCCCGCGCTGGCGTATCCCGTCCGCGAGCACGCTGACGTCACGCCGGATGACCTCGGCCCGGCGCTGAAATTCCTGATACCGCGGATCCCTCGTTTGGAGGGCGCTCATGCTGTCGTCCAGAAGCCTGAGATCGTCCTGGAGGGCCACCAGATCGCGAGGCCGGGCGTCACGCTGATCGTACGGAGCTGGAACCGCGGAGTCTCCGAAGCCTTCAAGATGCCCCCCATCGCTGTACCGGTAATGCTCGTCGAAAGGTTGGTAGGTACGAGTACCCTGGGCCGGAATAGACACGTTCTCCCCGCGCAGCAAACGGTTCATGAGGTTGAGCGCTTCCTCAGCCTGCGTCCAGTCTTCATACGTTTCACGAAATGCGTTCGCGGCGCGGATCTGAGCGCTGACCTGGCGAGCACGCTGATTGAGAGCGGCCACTTCATCGGCCACATCCCAGGGTGAGTTTCCGTACTGATCGAGGCGCTCGTGAAACGAACGCGCCTGGCGGGCGAAGTCGTTGACCGCCGACAAAAAGCGCTGCCGCATCCGGCCGTTGCGCGGTTGCGCGGTGTCGCCCGCAGTACGTGCGGCCTGCTGCGCCGCTTCATCAAGCCGGTGGGCCAGGGCGCGCATGGTCGTGAAACGCTGCCCTTCCAACCTCCGGTCTCCCGCGCCGTACAGACCGGAGGCCCCCTGACTCATGCCTGGAACGGCGGACCCGGCCACGAGCAGAGCGCCGAGCCCCGCTGCCGACAACCATGACATCTTGCTATTCAGAATCATTTCAAACCCTCAAGTTTCCATTTTGATTACGGCAATAACGACAATCAACAATTTCTACTCCACCGTGACCAGCAAGACGCGGGCCACGAACACGCCGACTCGCGCTTGCCCCGGAGCGGAGGAATGTAGAAACGGCTCGGCCGGCCTTCGTCTCATTACGGGCCCTTCAAGCCCTCCAGTCCGATACCTGCACCAGTTGCTTTCCGAGGTTTTTCCCATGCAGCATCCCGATGAAAGCTTGAGGAGCATTTTCTAGACCGTGGACGACATCTTCGGGATGCTTGAGCTTTCCCAGCCTCAGCCAATGCCCCATTCCCTGCAACCCTTCGGAGAAACGGTCCTGATAGTCCGAAACCAGAAAGCCCTGCACCCGGGCCCGTTTGAGGACCACCTGAGAAAACCATCGAGGCCCGGGCTCGGGCTGCTCCAGGTTGTACTGCGAGCTCTGCCCGCAGACGGAGATTCGCGCCTTCACGTTGATGAGCCGCAGGACCGCATCGCTGATGGCGCCCCCCACGGTGTCGAAGTAGATGTCGATGCCCTCGGGACAAAGCGTCTTGAGCGTTTCGACGTAGTCGGTCGTGGTCTTATAGTTGAATGCCCCATCGAAGCCGAGCTCGCGTTGCAGGAACTCGACTTTGGAGTCGGACCCCGCGATTCCCACCACGCGGCAGCCCATGATCACGGCGATCTGCCCGGCGAGCATTCCAACCGCGCCGGCTGCTCCGGACACCACGACAGTTTGGCCTGCCTTCGGGTGACAGACGTCGATCAGGCCGAAGTAGGCGGTGAGGCCGGGCAGACCCAGCACTCCGAGAGCTGTCTGAATCGGGGCGAGACTGGGGTCGATCGCGCGCAGCTCGCTTCCGTTGACGACGGAATAGTCCTGCCACCCGAGCATCCCCTGGACGACATCCCCCACCGCGAACTGCGGATCCGCCGACTCGAGGACCCGACCCACCGCTCCGCCGGGCATCACCTCGCCAATCGAAAGCGGAGGCGCAGAGGAGTCGGCGGCGCTCATGCGCCCCCGCATGTAGGGATCAACCGACAGATAGAGGGTCTGGACGAGGAGCTGCCCGCGAGCCGGCCAGCGCATCGGCGATTCGGCGAGTTGGAAGTCAGACGCCGTGGGGAAACCCACCGGCCGTGAAGCGAGCCTGATCTGTCGATTCACGCTTGTCATGGGTTAAGCGTCCGGCCCCCTGGAGGCGTGTTGTCCGGTGTGGTGCGATGGATCATTGAATCTCCTCGAGATCTTCCGGAGCAAATCCGGGGTTGGCGGGCTCGGATCGTTCATAAGAGCAAGATCGCGGCCAGCACCGCCGCTCAGAGCTGCGTCATGCCCTGGCGGAGGGCGTAGCGGACGAGTCCAGCGGTTTCCTTGATGGCGAGTTTCTTCATGAGGCGGGTACGGTGGGACTCGGCGGTCTTGGTGCTGAGGCCCAGGAGCGCGGCCACCTCCCGCGTCTTCTTTCCCTCGGCGAGGAGTTGGAGAACCTGACGCTCGCGAGGACTCAAAAGGTCGGGCTGCAGGTCGGTTCGGGAGATGTAGGCGTCCACGACGACGCGCGACAGGGCGGGGTGAAGGTACGTGCCCCCGTTCACCACGGTTCGAATTGCCTGAATCAGCTCGCGGACCTCGTAGGACTTGAGCACGCATCCCCGAAAGCCCGCACGCAGGGCCTCAAGGTGGTGGCCCTCATCCGTGTCCACGGTCAAAAGGATCAGTCGGGTTTTCGGGGAGACTTGTAGAATCTCGCGAGCCGCGTCGACCCCGTTCAGGAGCGGCATGGAACGGTCCAGGACGGCGATTTCCGGGGTCAACTCGCGCGCGAGCCTCACGGCCTCCAGGCCATCGGCGGCCTGGCCCACAACCTCGAAGCCCTCCATCTCGAGGAGAAGCTTGACGCCGCTACGGACCACCGCATGATCGTCCGCGAGCAAAACCCGAATGCCCATAAAAGACCTCGTTCGACAAGCGTGCAAGAGGCGTGCCCTGCTCCCACTCGTGGAAATCGAAGGGTGGGTGGTCGTGGATGCTCCGGGTCAGGAGGGCACGCGTTTTGCTTTTGGAGTTGAGGTGGCGCCCCCGTGATCACCCCGTGCTTGCGTGGTTCTCGTCCTCAGAAGACGTCGTCGAACACGGGCCCCGGGGCGCAGGAAAGCCATGACGAAGAGATCTCTAAAACGCATCCTCCTGGTGGAGGACGACACCGACATCCAGGAAGTGACGACGCTGCTCCTCTCCCACATGGGGGATTTCGAGGTGCAGGCCTGTGGGACCGCAGCAGAAGCACTTCAAGCCGCCCAAGCGTTCGATCCCGACCTTATCCTGCTCGACGTGATGATGCCCGGCCTTGACGGCCACGGAGCTTTTGAGGCCTTTCGGCAAATGCCCGCAACCGCCATGACGCCGGTGATCTTCATGACCGCCCGGGTGCAGCCTCACGAGATCATGGAGTACCGGCAACTTGGCTCACTCGGGGTCATCGCCAAGCCTTTTGATCCGGATACGCTCGCCGATACCATAAAGGGAATGTGGGACGGCCACCAGAACTCACGCATGAATGAAACGCGCGCGGAGGACTTCGCGGCCCTCCGGGCGCACTACGCCGCGGATCTTCCCGAAAGGCTCCTGGCCATTGAGAAAGCAGCCAGTTCGCTGCGGGACAACGGGTGGGACAACCGGGTCGCGGGTTCGCTTGACGAGATGGCGCATCGCCTGGCCGGATCGGCGGCGATCTACGGGTTCCCATTGGTGAGCGAGGCCGCGAAGCGGGTGGCCGACTTCTCGAACAAGCGCGCGCCGGGGCGCTTCGGACCGGCGGACGCGGGACCGCTCATCGAACTGGTCGCGGCGCTTTCGGCCGCGCTCCAAAGGTCCGCGGAACCGAAGGAGAGCCGGCCGGGCTTTCCTGCGCCGTAGGCGACGGCCCAGGAAGCAAGGCCGTCCCGTTTCGGACCGCCCCGACAAGACTTTCGACTGCGGTGGCCAGTTCGGCCGGCGTCACGGGCTTGGAGAGATGCATCTGGAAGCCAGCGCGCAGCGCAGCCAGAGAATCCTGTTCGCTTGCGTACGCCGTGAGAGCCATGGCCGGCGTCGCGCCCCCTCTCTCGACCGGGAGCGAGCGTACCCACTTGAGGAGAGTGTGACCGTCCTCGCCCGGCATGCCGATGTCGGCCACAAGAACTTGCGGTCGCTCTTGCACGAGGATGTCAAAAGCCTGCCGGGCCGAGGAGGCGGCGGTCACACGAGCGCCGTAGTGCGCGAGGGCCATGGCCACGGCCTCGCGCGTATCCTCACTGTCGTCGACCAAGAGCACGGTCACGTCTTCGAGCGAGGGTGCAGCCCGTGGCGGTTGTGCCCGCGGGATCGGCTGATCCCCTTCGGCTGGCCGCCTGTCGGTCGAGGCCTGGATCGGCCGCGGCAGCCTGACGATAAACACGGCCCCCGACCGGCCTTCGCGATTCCGCGCCTCGACCGATCCGCCATGCAGCTCGACCAGGTACCGCGTGATGGCCAGGCCGAGACCCAGTCCGGTGTGGGGGCGAGTGCTGGATGAGTCCGCCTGTCGGAAGCGGTCGAAGACGTAGGGCAGAAACGCGAAATCGATCCCGGCGCCATCGTCCGTGACCGAGATCTCGACCCACGAGCCCACGGCGGAAACGCGCACCTCCACCCGTCCCCCCACGGGCGCAAACCGGATGGCGTTAGACAGCAGATTCCAGATCACCTGCTGCAGCCGGCTCGCGTCCCCCAACACCGGCCCGGCCGAAGGGTCGATGGTCAGATCGAGCTCGACCTCCCTGGCCTGCGCGGCGTGCCGCACGGTGTCCGCCGCCGATTCGATCACGTCGTGCAGACGCACCGGGCTCAAGCTCATCTGGAATTTGCCGGTGATAATCCGCGACACGTCGAGCAACTCGTCAATGATCTGGTTCTGGGCGGTGGCGTTCCGGATGATGGTGTCCACGGCGCGGACGGTCGCGTCGGGCGAGAGCCTGCCGCGGTGAAGCAGGTGGGCCCAGCCGACGATGGCGGTCAGCGGCGTACGGAGTTCGTGGGACAGGGTCGCCAGGAACTCGTCCTTCAACCGGTTGGCCTCCTCCGCCTCGGTGCGCGCGGCCCGTTCAAGGGCCAGGAGCCTTGTCCTGTCCTTCTCGGCTCGAAGGAGCGACTCCTCGACGCCCTTGCGCCTTTCAATCTCGTGTAGAGCGGTTCGGTTCGCCTCCTCCGCCGCCGCCCGCGCCATTTGTTCGCGTTCGAGCTGCGCGCGCTCTGCCTCCCCGCGCTTGCGCTCCGTCAGGTCGGTGACGATCATGCAGAAGACGTGCGCGCCCTCGAGAGGCAGCAGCGTGAGGGAGACTTGGGTGGGGACAGAGTCCCGGCCCTTCCGGAACGAGACCTCGCCCCGGCTGACCCCGTTCTCCGCGGCCCGTAGCAGCGCGCTCAGGGAGGCCGCTGCCTGCTCGTCCAGGAAGCCCGAAAGCGGCGAGCCGACCACCGTTTCCACGGGCACGTCCAGCAGGGCGGCCAGGAAGGGGTTGCAATAGAGCGCGAGTCCGTCCTCGGACAGCGTAGCCGCGCCTTTCTGCATCGCTTCCACCATTACGCGGTAGGTCAGGTCGGCGCTCTTCAGCGTGAAGACTTGGCTTTCCCCGGCGGTCTCCACGACCAGCGCGTCCACTTCGCCGCTGCGGATGGCACGCAGCGTCTCCTCCAACTCGAGAAGCCGGGCGCGCAGCCCTTCGTTCTCTTCTGCCAGTGCGCCCCGCTCTGCTTTGACGGGCATGTCGCTTCTAGGAAGGACCGGCGACGATGTCCAGGCCCGAAAGCACCTGCTCCGCCCTCGAGAGGTCGCCGACCAGGAGGCGCACCGGACGCGGAAGCTTCCTGACGAGCGTCGGCACGGCCACAATCTGGTCCCGGTGCAGCAGTTCCGGCCGCCGATAGATGTCCACGACCTCCAGTTGGTAGTGGCCTTTCAGGTATTCCTCGCAGATAGCTTTGATGTTGGCGATCGCCCGAAGGGACCTAGCCGTGGCGCCCGTCACGTAGAGCGTCAACTCGTAACGCTCCGCCTGCTTATCGGCCGTCGCCGATCCGCGCCCGCGTTGCGGCGATCTATTCTTCTTGTGCGCCATCTCAGAGTTCCCGAACGAGCTCCATGCCGACCAGCGTGCGCTCCCTATTTGACAGGTCGCCGATGATCCTCTTCACCGGTTCCGGGAGCTTCCGGATCAGGGTGGGTATGGCGACGATCTGGTCCGCTCGGGCGAGCTCCGGTTTGACCAGGAGGTCGATCACTTCGATCCGGTACTTGCCCTGGAGGTGGGCCTCGCAGATCTTCTTGAGGTTCGCAAAGGCGGCGAGGGATCTGGGGGTCTGTCCGGCCACGTAGAGCCGCAGTTCCCAGCGCTCGGCGGCCTCGAGGCTCGCGGCGACGAGCCGCAGCGTGGACTTGCGACCCGGCCGCCTCTCGACCGTCATCGCGCCGCTTCCTGGTGGGTGCCAGTTCCGGCGCTCTTCCGGATCTTGCCCTCCGGCCGTTCGGACAGCACAGGCTGGTCCTCGCCGATATCGATACCTTGACCCGTGATTCGGAATTCCCGGATGTCGCGGGAGTGGGGCATGCCGCGCGACTTGAGCACCGAGAGAGCGCGGTAGCGCCGGCCTTCGCGTTCCAGATCCCGCAGCACGATCCACGTGTCGATGAGGGACGATACCCCTGCTTCCGACTGCTCGACGGACGCCCCCGCCGTGGTGAGGCTCGTGAACACCGCGGTGATGCCTTCCATCTTGAGGAAGTCGATAAGTCTCGTGAGCATGGCCTTGTTGTCGGCGACCGCAGTGGTGAAGTCTGTGATGGGATCCACGAGGACGGCCGTCGGTTTGAAGTCCTTGATCGTCCTGTGTATGAAGGCGAGGTGCGTCTCCAGCCCGTAGACCGCCGGCCGGGCCGATTCCAGTCGCAAAAGTCCCTGCCTGCGCCAGCGGCCCAGGTCCATGCCGATCGAGCCCATGTTGCGGGTGAGCTGTTCCGGCGATTCCTCGAAAGCGAGAAACAGGCAGCGCTCTCCGCGAGCGCAGGCGTCCTGCACGAAGCGGGCGGCCACACTGGTCTTGCCGGACCCTGGCGTTCCCGAGAAAAGGACGGTGCTGCCGCGGAAATAGCCGCCTCCCAGCATGGTGTCGAGCCGCGATATGCCGCTCGAAACCCGCACCGCGGACGCTCGATGTTGCAGCCCCAAAGAGGTGATGGGCAGGACGGAAAAGCCGTGGGCGTCGACCAGGAAGGGATACTCGTTCGTGCCATGGGCGGAGCCCCGGTACTTCACCACACGCAGTCTTCGCGTGGAGACCTGATCCGTGACCCGGTGATCGAGCAGGATCACGCAGTCGGAAACGTATTCTTCAAGCCCATGCCGGGTGAGGGCTCCCGCCCCGCGCTCGGCCGTGATGACGGCCGTCACCTTGCGGGCCTTCAGCCAGCGGAACAGGCGACGCAGCTCCGCGCGCAGCAGTGTCGTGTTCGACAAACCAGCGAACAGTGTCTCGATCGAGTCGAGCACCACCCGCCGGGCGGAAATGGCGTCGATGGCGTGGCCCAGGCGAACGAAAAGTCCCTCGAGGTCGTACTCCCCCGTCTCCGCAATCTCTGCACGCTCGACGCGGACGAAGTCGACGACCAGCTTCTTCTGGGCGGTGAGGTGAGCGAGGTCGAAGCCCAGCGAGGCCACGTTCTGCGCCAGTTCCTCGGACGTCTCCTCGAAGGCCATGAACACGCCCGGCTCGCCCATCTCGATGCCGCGCACGAGGAACTCCACCGAAAAAAGTGTCTTACCAGCGCCAGCACTTCCGCAAACGAGAGTGGGGCGACCTCGGGGCAGGCCTCCGCCTGTGATTTCGTCAAGGCCTCGGATGCCACTTCTGGCTTTCAGCAAGGGCGATACGACCGTCTTCTTCTTAACAGGCACTCCTCGCTAGGGAACCGCTCTCGCGACCCCAGATCGCCAACCGACATTAGTTGTGCTGCACGGTCGTCATTTACGGACCAGATCCAAGCACGTCCTGCTCGATTAGGCCGTTTCAAGCAAACGGTGTGCCGCGCCGGGTCGTGAACTAGGTCCGGCCGAATCAGGAAGAGGGCACGCCGTTCTTGAGCTCGGCGTCGGTCGGCACCGGGCTCGTCCGCTGGGCGGCCTTCGCCTAGGTGCGGCTGATGAGTTCCGGTGTGTTGGTGGTCAAAAACTCGTGCAGCGCTGCCATCAGCCGGTCTCGCGCCTCAAGGCCATCTCTCGCCGCCCCAATTCGCGCCCGGTAGGCTCTGTCGGTCGGCCCCCTGAATCATGGATGTTTTGTAGATTGTTCCACGGGGGGCGGGCGGCGCGGTCTCGGGGGGTCAGTCGATCTTGTATTCGTTCAAGCGGTTGTAAAGGGTCTTCAGGCTGATTTTCAGTACCTCGGCGGCCGCCTTCTTGTTGCCATCGCAGTGCTCAAGCGTCGCCAGGATGAGGCGGCGCTCCATTTCCGCGATCGGCGTCCCTACCCGTGTCACCAGACTCGTGGCTGAGGCCTCTGCGGTGACGCCCAGGGGCAGGGAGTCAACACCCACATCCTCCTCGGCGAGAATGAAGGCGCGACGGATGACGTTCTGCAACTCCCGTACGTTGCCGGGCCAGCTATGGCGGTGCAACCGATCAAGGCACGCCCGGGTGAAGTGCTTGGCCGTCCCCGCCGCGATGTTCAGGTCGCTCAGCACCTTTTCCGCGAGGAGTTCGACATCGTCGCCGCGCGCCCGCAGCGGAGGAAGCTGGATCGGGAAGACATTCAGGCGGTAGAAGAGGTCCTCCCGCAACTTCCCGGCCGCGACGGCTTCGTCGACACGACGGCTGGTGGCGGCGACAATCCGCACATCGATCTTGATCGGCTCGGTTCCGCCGACCCGCGTGATCGTGGAGGTTTCGAGGGCGCGAAGGAGTCGAACCTGAATCTCCATCGCCTCGGTGACTTCATCAAGGAACAGGGTGCCTCCGCTCGCTCGTTCGAAATAGCCCCGGTGCATGCGCTCGGCGCCGGTGAAGCTTCCACGCTCGTGACCAAACAGCTCGCTCTCGATCAAATGCGCCGAGAGGGCGCCGCAGTTCACGGGTAGGAAGGACTGCTTGCCCCGGCGGCTCAGGCTGTGGATGGTCTCGGCGACCAGCTCCTTGCCGGTGCCGGTTTCGCCGCTGATGAGGACGCATGCATCGGTTCCGGCCACCCGGCTGATCAAATCGTAAACCTTCTGCATCGCCGGGGAAGCGCCGATCATCGGCCCGAATCGGCCGAGCCTCCGCAGCTCGCCCCGGAGCGTGCTGATTTCGCCCCTCATTTCCAGGGCGCGGGTGACGTTGCCGAGCGCCATCTTCACCCGCGCGAAGTCCACCGGCTTGGTCAGATAGTCGGTGACGCCTCGGCGAAGCGAGTCCACCGCGGTTTCGACCGAAGCGCTCCCCGTGATCAGAAGGACCTCGGGACGCGACGCCTGATCCATGCCTTCGAGAAGGCTGAGCCCGCTGCCGTCCGGCAAATGAAGATCGATCAGCAGAATGTCCGGAGGGCTCGCGGCGATCTCCTCGCGGGCCTGCTTCAGGTCGCTCGCGCTCACGACGGCAAAGCCTTCACGCCTGACAAGTTCGGCAAGCCCGGCGAGGAAACCGGGGTCGTCGTCGACGATCAACGCACGGGGCGCGTTACTCATTTCGAATCTCATTCGTTCGGGCCATGCTCGCAATCACCGCGAGCAGGCGGGCGGGATCGACCGGCTTCGTAAGGTGGTGCTGAAAGCCGGCCAGGAGCGCGTTCCGACGGTCCGAGGCGCTGGCATAGGCCGACAGCGCCGCCGCCGGGATGAGGCCGCCGCTGGCGGGCGGCAGCAGACGTACGCGCCGAATGAGCGAGAGACCGTCTTCGCCGGGCATGGCGATGTCGCTCAGGAGAATATCCGGTCGCAGGCGTTCGAGAAGACCGAACGCTTCGCGAGCCGATGCGGCCGTGGTGACGACCATTCCGTTCTGCTGAAGGATCAGTCTGAGGGCTTCGCGCACATCCTCCTCGTCGTCAACGAACAACACGGTGAGACCATCGGGTGGCCGACTCCCGTTCGGGCCCGGCTCGCGGGCTCGGATGCCAACTTCATGGTGGGGGTCGGCCGCGAGCGGAAGCAACACCGTGAACTTGCTGCCGCGGCCCGGTCCATGACTCTCGGCGCCGGCAAAGCCGCCGTGGCTCCCCACGACATGGCGGACCACATAAAGACCCAGGCCCAGACCATGGTGGGCCCTGGTGCTTGTGCTGTCCTGCTGCCGGAACCTCTCAAAAGCGAACGGTAAAAAAGCAGGACTCATCCCCTCGCCGCTATCGACGACCCAGAGCCGGGCCTGCTGATCGATGGTGTCCAGCGAAACCCTCACGTCGCCTCCGGTGGGAGTGAACTTGATGGCATTCGACAGGAGATTGGAGACGACCTGCTGCAGACGGCCGGGATCCCCCCTTACCCAGATGGGAGTCTCACCGTGGGTCCACGCGAGAGACAGGCCCTTCAAGGCCGCGTCTCCCGCCACGGCATCGACCGCAACGTGAACCACGCTTCGGATGTCTACCAGCTGCGGATGGAGCATGAGGCCGCCCGCGGCAATGCGGGAGGCGTGAAGCAGGTCCTCGATGATGCGCTCCAGGGAACGAGCGCTACGCTCGATGATCTCGAGGGCGCGTTCTCGCTCGGCGACATCGAAGCCTCCCTGCCGCAGGAGGCCGAGCCAGACCAGGATGGCCCCGAGCGGGGTCCGCAGTTCGTGGGAAAGCAGGGCCAGAAACTCGTCCTTGAGCTGGCTTGTCGCCTCGGCTCGATGCCGTGCGGCCTGCTCCCTTTCCATGAGGCCGGTGATGTCGTGGGTCACGAGCCGGCCGTGAACGAACTTGCCGTCGCGGAAGAGCCCGCTCCCCTCGAGCAGAACCTTCTTGATGGATCCGTCCTTGGTTCGAAGGCAGGTCTCATGGGACTGGACGCTCTCGCCGCGCGCGAGCCGCCCCAGGATGTCGGCGGCGGTCAAGGGCTCGGTGAGGAACTCGGCGATGTGGCGGCCCACACATTCGGCCTCCGAACACCCAACGAGATCCAGCTCGGCTTGGTTCGCCCAGAGGATGTGACCGTCGGGGCCGACCCATAAAAACCCGACCGTCGCGTGCTCCAGGAACTCTCGCAGTTCGTGGTCGCTATCGGGCAGTCTCAAATTGTGCGTGCCTTTCACAAGTTACGTCGCGCGGCGAGGCGCGCGACAACGGTGACGAGTTCCGAGGGCTGTACGGGCTTCGCCAAGTGTAGCTGGAATCCGGCGCGCAGCGCCCGCAGTCGATCCTCGGTACGGGCATAAGAGGTCAAGGCCGCGGCGGGGACGGACCCTCCTTCCTGTGATGGCCGCAGGCGTAGATCCTTGATCAACTGACACCCATCGGTGCCAGGCATCTCAATGTCGCTCAAAAGGACATCGACGCGTTCTCTGCCCAGGACATCGAGGGCCTCCCGCGCCGAGGAGACTGTCTTGACAATCGCGCCCTGGATCTCAAGCACTTTCTCAATAAGGAGACGGGCATCCGCGTCGTCGTCGGCGACCAGGACCCGGACTCCCTTCAGGCCGGGGCCGGCCTCCCGTCCCGCCATCCTGCCCGCCGGGGACGAGGCGAAGGAATCGAGGGGCGGGGACATCGCGGGGGAACCGGGGAAACGCACCGTGAACGTCGACCCGAGGCCAACTCCTGGACTCTCCGCCGTGATGCTGCCACCGTGGAGTTCGACCAGCCGGCGAGCAATAGATAGGCCCAGGCCGAGACCGCGCGCGGGCCGCGTGCTCGACGAATCGTCTTGCGTGAAGCGGTCAAACAGGCGGGGGAAGAATTCGGCGTCGATGCCGGCGCCGGTGTCGGCGATGACCACCTCGACGTTCGGGCCGACGGACTCGACCACGGCCCGAACCCGGCCGTCCTTCGGCGTGAACTTGATCGCGTTCGAGAACAGGTTCCAGAAAACCTGCTCGAGGCGCTCGGGGTCGCCCATGACGTAATTCCCTGCCGGGTTCTGGATGAGTTGGAGCGAAATGCCCTTGGCGCTGGCCGCCGGCGTCACCGTCGCGATGACCGCCCTGACCACCGCGGCGACGTCTACCGATCTCAGATCGAGCTGAAGGTCGCCCGTGATGATCCGCGACACGTCGAGCAACTCGTCGATGATCTGGCTCTGCGCGGTGGCGTTTCGGATGATGGTCTCCACCGCTCGAGTCGTCTCGTCGGTCGAAAGCTGGCCGCGTTGAAGCAGGTGCGCCCAGCCGACGATGGCGGTCAGCGGGGTGCGGAGCTCGTGCGACAAGGTCGCCAGGAACTCGTCCTTCCGGCCGCTCGCGGCCTCGGCAGAAGCCCGCGCCTTTTGCGCCTCCCTATAGAGTTGGGCGTTGTCCAGGGCGATGGCCGCCTGGGTCGCGGAGAGTTTGGAAAGGGCCTGTTCCTTGCGCCGGGCCGCGCGGAACTGACCTCCAAGGATGCTGATGAGACTGCCTTCAAGGAGGAAGAATCCGATGCCGGCGGCATCGGCCCTGTGGCCTGAACTGAATGAGGCCCTCGAAGCGAAGAGGTAGTCGCCGACCAGGGCGGAGAGCAGCGTCGTCGAGAGGCCGGGAAGAAGTCCACCGTGCCAGGCCGCGGCCATCACGGCGACCAGGAGCAAAAGGAAAGCAGTTCTGGTGTCCGCTTCCGGGTCGACAGGAACGTTGATGCCGGCGGCCAGGACGATGCCGAGGAGGCCTATGGCGTAAGGGACGAGTCGATCAAACCAGCGCCCCGCGCGGTCGGCTGTCTGAACCTCAGCCAATGGGTGGGCCTCGAGGGTGTGCGGGCTATCGCCCTAACAGGATCAAAACGCCGGCCGCGATCCCCAGGAAGTTGAGGAGGATGCCGAGAGAGGCGATCAGGGGGACAAAGCCCACAAGGTTCATCAGGATCAGCCAGATTCCCAACAGGAGCATTCCGATGTTCTTCGTGAAAGGGGGGTTCATTCTGCGATTCTCCTTCGCGGGGGCGCCCGGTAGGGGTTGAGACCAGGTGCGGCGGCAACGCTGAGGGCGATGTATTCCACGTTCGTTGCCCGAGGACGCTGCAAGCGGCATGCCCGAGTCCGAACCGTAGCGGGGGCGAGTCCGCTTACACCCCTTCCGCTTTCGGCCTGCTTACCGGAGCGCGGATTGTAGATTCTGCTTCTCCTCCATCAGAGCCGGTCACGCCCGAGGATGCTCGTAGAGGGTGGTGGCAGTTGGGTTTTCGCTGCCATGGCACAGGGGTTGCTGGCTACACCCGCAGGCTCATCGCGAGAAAACGCCCACGAGCCTCTCAGGCCACCACTACTAGCTAGGAATTAGAAGGAACAGAAAAAATGATGACGATAATGAGACGAATTCGTATGCGGTCCCTTTTGCTGGCAAGCGCTCTCGTGCTTTGTGCGCCCCTTGGGGCCTCGGCACAGAACAGACGCCCAACGCCCGGCTTCAACCTGTTCACCGTTGAACAGGACGTAGAAATCGGACGTCAGTCCGCCGTGGAGGCCGAGCGCCAGCTCAAATTGCTGAACAATGGCAACGTGAACCGCTACCTCACCGGGATCATCACGAGGCTCGCGGCGCAGGCTCCGGGCACGCGCTATCCCTACACGATCAAGGCGGTCAACGACCCCGCGATCAACGCCTTCGCCCTCCCCGGCGGACCGATGTACGTGAACCGCGGTCTGTTCGAGGCGGCGCGAAGCGAGGCGGAGCTCGCCGGCGTCCTGGCTCACGAAATGTCGCATGTGGCCCTGCGCCACGGCACCCACCAGGCCTCCAAGGCCTATCTCAGCCAGTCCGGTCTCGGGATATTGGGAGGACTGCTTGGAAGGAACGGCGGCAACACCTCAAAGATCCTGAACACGGTCGGCGGCGTGGGCTTAAACGTGGCCTTCCTTAAGTTCGGACGCGATGATGAGTATCAGGCCGACCAAGTCGGAGCGGAGATCATGGCCGCAGCTGGATACAACCCCGTGGCCATGGCGGACTTCTTCGAACTTCTGCGCCAGGAGCAGGGCCGCGATCCCGGCAAGCTGGAGAAGTTCTTCAGCAGCCATCCCGCGTCCGCCGATCGCGAGGCGCGCATACGGGCCCAGGCCTCAGGCCTGCGGCTGGCGCAGTCGCGGGACGTGGGCGGCTTCGCCGAAATCAAAGCCAACATGCGGCGTCTCCCTGCCGCTTCCACGACGGCGGCGCAGCGGATTGCCGATGAGCCGGTGTACCAGAACACACCCCAGAGCGGTCAATTCGACGTGCGCGTGGCCGAGCCGTCCACAAGGTTCCAGCAGTTCGATCAGCGCAATGGCCTCTTCACCATCGAGTACCCGGACAACTGGCGGACCTATGGGTCCACCTCTGGATACGCCGTTTCTATGGCTCCCGACGGGGGCGTCGTCGACACCGGAAACGGCCAGCAGGCCATGCTCTACGGTGTGATCATCAACCATTACGCGCCCTTCGAGGGGGACACGGACCGCCGGCTGGGAAGCATGGAGCGCAGCTACGCGCCCTTCGAGGATACGGACCAGTGGCGCGGGAGCCTCGCGGACGCCACCGACGACCTCGTCCGTACGCTCATCCGATCGAACACGTATCTGCGAGCACAAGACAGTCTGGCCCGACGAGAACTGATCGACGGAGCGCCGTCCTTCTCGGTGGTGCTCTCCGGCCGTTCCCCGGTCACTGGGCAGGATGAGCAGGTGACGGTTGTGACCCGCGGCCTGTCCGACAGCCACGTGATCTACGCCCTGTCCGTCGTCCCCGCTAACCGCAACAACGCGATGTCGCAGACCTTCACGCGCATGTTGCGGTCGATGACGGTGAACGAAGAAGCGGCCCATCGCGGAACGCAGACCGGATCGTCGCTGCAGTCCCGGCGCCAACCCCGGCGGTAGAGGTCGGCCTCAACGGTATCGGTCGTCGTCCGAGGTTCCGTCGTCACCCCGCGCCCGAAGGAAACGGGCGCGGGGCGGTGCGAAGGGTCGCTTAGCGCAGGCTGGACGTCCGCTTCGCTTCGTCGCGCCACGCTTCGTTCGCGTAGATGGCTACCTCGACGCGGCGGTTCTGCCTCTTGCCTTCGTCCGCTCCGTTGGATGCGATCGGCTCGGCCTCGCCCCGGCCGCGGCTTTGCAGACGCGAGGACATCACGCCATGGGACGCGAGGTAGTCCGAGGCGGACCGTCCGCGCCGTTCCGAGAGCTGCTGATTGTAGGCATCGGTCCCGTCGGAATCGGTGTGGCCCACGATCATCACGTTGGTGCGCGCTTCCGACTGCAGACTGTCCGATAGTTTGCGCAGATTGGTCTGCGCCTGTGACGTCAGCTCTGCCGAGTCGAAGGGGAACAGGATTCCCGAGTCGAAGGTGACCGCGATGCCTTCGCCCACCCGTGAGACCTGGGCGTCTTCAAGCTCCTGCGCCAGCTTCTCCGCCTGCGAGTCCATTCGCCGTCCGATAAGGGCGCCGGCGGCGCCTCCCACCACAGCGCCGATGATGGCGCCGCGCGCCGTCGACCCCGTCTTGTGGCCGATGATGGCGCCAAGCACGCCCCCACCGCCGGCACCGATCACGGTGCCCTTCTTCTGCTTGTCACCCCAGCTCGCACAACCCGGCGTGCTTGCGAGCACGGCCGCCACGGTCCCCGCAACGATGAAGTAGTTGACGCGTTTCATGATTTATCTCCTCTAGACGTCCATATGGCGGCCACGAACGAAAGTTCGCCCCGCAGACGTCTGTCCGCGGAAATTGAGCAAGGGGTATGCCACAAACGGGCGTGAGCCCACCTCGGCTCTTTGTACATTCCGCCATGGGCGGGGCGGCCCGCCCCCGCCCCGGGGGAGCCGCGAACGCCCGGGTCATGGGAGACTGAAGCTAGGCCTCGCGGTTAAGACGGTCCTCAAGCAGGAAGATAGGCCCGAAAAAAGCGCCTGCGTTCGCCCCCCTGGCACGTGGGTTGCTCAGCCACTGGTCAGACGGTCGCATCCGTTTACGGACGTCACGCCGGTTGGGGCGTCCCCGTCTGCTTAAGGAGACTATCGGAAAATGTCACGAACTGCTGTCGTGCTTGCCGCCTTGTGGACTGGACTCATGCCAGCCGATTCCTTCGCCAAGGACGCCAAAGACAAAGACGACGAGCCGAAGGTCGAGCGCCCTGGCCTCGTGAAGCGGACGATCCGGTCATTCTTTAACGATGATGAAGACAAGGGGGGCCGTGGCCCGCACTGGGGTCCCTTTTCGCCGGCGGTCGACATCTTGAGTTCCGGCGGCGGAATAGCACCGATGCTCCATTTCTGGACGCCTGATATCGGCGGCTCGCCCATCGACATCCACGCGTCGGCTGCGTACTCCATATTCAGGTACCAGTACTACGACCTGCAGGTGGGCCTCGTTCCCCACGACGGCCAGCGCCTGCCCCGCGTCGAGACGGGCACAAGCGCCCTGTTCCCTCTCTCGGACATCGAGAAGACGTCGGCGGCGCCGCCAGGCTTCAACATCTACGCGTCCGCCCGATATCGCGACTATCCGCGGGAGGATTTCTACGGACTCGGTCCCACGTCCTCGCGCTTGAGCCACAGCGATTACCGCCTGAAGGACGGTCTTTACGAGGGCATCGTTCGCTTCCGCGTCAAGCGCCTCTCCGTCATGGGCCGCGCCGGCGTGCTCCGGACCTCGATCGGCCCAGGGCTCGACTCCGCCATCCCCAACATCGAACTCTCCAACAACGAACGGACTGCACCGGGCCTCCTCCGGTCTCCTGATTTCCTGCACATGTCCGGCGGCGCTTGGCTCGAGCTCCGCGACGAGCCGGGCAACCCCCATCGCGGCGTCTCTCTCGGCGTCGCGGTTTCGCGTTTTGACGACCGTCATGGGAACGCCTTCCAGTTCAGCCGAACCGCCGTCGACGCTCGCGAGTACCTGCCCCTCGGCTCGAACCGGCACGTCGTTGCGCTGCGCCAGATCGCGTCGCTCGACAAACCGGACGCGGGCAGCAGCGTGCCTTTTTACATGCAGCACACGCTGGGTCGCGGCACTCTTCTCCGGGGTTACAGTTCCTCCCGGTTCCGCGACAATAAGCTCCTGGCCCTGGCCGCCGAATATCGCCTCGAGTTGTGGCCGAAGATCGAGTTCGCGCTCATTTACGAGACCGGCAAGGTGTTCTCCGCCACGAGCGATTTCGATCGCCATAACCTGCAGCGAAGCTACGGCGCCGGGATCCGCCTGAAGTCGCATCGGAAGGTCCGTTTCCGTATCGATGTCATGCGCAGCGTTGAGGGCACACAGTTGCACCTCAAGATGGGGCCTGCGTTCTGATCGCGGAGGGAACTCGGCCATCGCGGGAAACAACGTCCCGGTCTTCATCCAGGATGCGATGAGGTTCCCGAAGGCCGTAGTCCGCGATCAAGCGCCGGAGCACTCTTCAGGCGCCAGGAAACTTCGGTCGAATCTACAAAACGCTTCGTCACGACCTGCGCCGAAAGGCGACTTTCCATGTGCAAAACACGTCCCAGGCCCCATTTGGGCCTCTAGCGTCAACGGGGGCAAGCGGGGCACTCATGGCATCCCGCTTGCTCTCTTTGCCTGGATGACGAACATCCTTCGAACACTCGGTCTCGTAACCTCGTACCTCTTGGCAGGGGCGGCCGTCGGATCAGCACAGGACACGCCGACCTACGCAAACGTGCAAGTCGTCTCGGTCGACGCCGCCAGTCGTATCGTCGTGCTCAGGAGCTCAAAGGGCGTCAATGAGAGCTTCGTGCTCGATGACCTGCTCGCCGGAACAGGCGGGGTGAGAGCCGGCGACCGCGTCATGGTCACGCTGCGCGGAGGTCCAGGGCGTAAGCGGATCAGCGCGATGTCGGTGGTGACGGTGAGCGCAGTTCCGGCCAATATGGCGGTGACCTCACCGCCGGCGCGTCGCCCCGTGATCGCGGATGCCGCCCTGAAGGGTGGCGCCCAGGTTGAAATGCGAGATCGTTTCGCGACCCAGGTGAAGACGCTGTCTGAGGATGCGCGATCGATCGACGCGGCGTGGTCGTCGTTCGTGACCTCCTGCAATGTCAAGCAACCCGCGAACACGGGCGGCGGCCGCGATTGGTTTGGTCTATGGGACACCCGTGTCCAGGCCGATTACTCGAGCGGCTTTTGCCGCGACCTGTTCAACCAGATCATCAGTTCCGGCGAAGGCATCAAGAAAGCCATGGCCGCAGCGGAGGACGTGGCGCTCAAGACGTTGAGCGTCGGAGAGATTCGTGACATTCGCACCCTTCATGCCATGAATTGGGACGGCTGGGCGCTGCCGGCTCCCCCAAAGCGCGAACCGTAACGGAGTCGCCGCATCCACGCCCTTCGAGTCACCGGCGCGGCGGTAGTAGGTCTCGCCGTCCTTGCCCTCGTCGTGGTGCAGTTGCGGCTGACCCAACCCTCCCGGGCCTCCGCGCAGCAGGCTTTGCTTTTGCGGCAGGACAAGGAGCTCATCGAGCTGGTCGACGCGGCCGAGAAGGGCACGCTGCTGGACTTCAAGAGCATCCTCATCGTCATTGATCAGGTCCTCGTTCAGGATCTTCTCCGCGCGGTCACACCCCTTTCGGCCGATGTCGGGAACGGCTTTCACGTGCGAATCGACTCCGCCGACGCCGCGTTCAGGGACGGAGTCGCTCTCGTACGCCTGACCGGCACAGCCACGGTCCGTGGCGCCTCCGTGGGGGCTCAGGTCGCGGTGCTGGGCGCGATTGATGTCGTCAACATCGACCCGAAAACCGGCATCCTCCAGTGCGGCGTCAGCATTCTGGGCGTCGAGGCGCAAGACGCCTCGGCTCTCGGGCGCAACGATCCGATCGGCCGGCTCACCGAAGCGTTGACCCAGGGTGGGCTTTCGCTGCTTCTCGGGACTCTCGAAATCCCGGTGAGCGTGGAAAACCGCCTGTCCATCCCCGCGGTTTCGTCGAAGCGCCTGCATATCGCCGCCGAGAATCTTCCTCTGACCGTCGCGGCCCGGCAGATCAAAGTGTTTGGCGGACGACTGTGGGTTTTCGTTGATGTCGCTCTCGCACCCCGTCCGACAACGCCCGAGGCGAGGAGTTGAAGGGGGCCTCACCGGCCGTCCTGGGAATCGCCATCGTGGCGCTCACGGGTTGCACGGCCAGGGAACCGAAAGACGATCCCCTCAAAATGGCGTCGCTCGGGGTCACCCACAAGCAGCTCAGCGAACGGCTCGAGAAGGCGGCGGCCAGCGACCCGCTCGTCGCTTCGGCCTTCGCCGAGCGCGGACAGGTGGTCCTGGCGATCCGCTCCGGGCTCATCGAAGAGCTGGCCGGGAACGTCGCCTTTCGCTACCTCGATCGCGTCACCGTGGATCTGACCGACGTCCATGCCCATAGCTCTGGCGAACTGCGCAAGAAGACCTTCCTCGGCCAGATCAAGGCCGGCGCATGGGACGTGAGGGTCAACCTCGGAGACATGGCGGGCGAACTTCGCGCGGGCTCGCCGCGGGTCTCTCTGCGCGGTCCCGACCTGATCGACATCGAGATGCCGGTGGACGTTCGGGAGACGGAAGGGAGCGCGACCCTCCGCTTTGCCTGGGACTCTGCAGGCATCGCCAACGTGGTCTGTGAGGACTTTGAGTTGACTCGGGAAATCCGCGGCCGCGTCCTGGCCCAGCACCATGTACTCTCGGGCGCGCTCCGCCTCGACAACACCGGTGAGGCCCTGACCGTGACGCCGGTTTTCCCCGATCGGCGGGTCCCGCTCACCATGGACCTCAGCGCAAAGTCGTGGGCCGTCGTGGAGTCAGCGCTGCGTTCCCAGGACACCTTCGGGAAGTGTGGAACGCTGATGAATCCGGAACTCGCTCTCCAGGGTCTCAAGGAGCTGGCCGCGCGGGGCATCATCGTCCGCCTTCCGGAGTCCATCTTCCGGACGGTGAGCCTTCCCGCCCGCGTGCAGCAGTCAGTCAGGGTGAATCAACGCGCCGTGGGTCTCGCGGTGAAGGCGGAGAGTCTCCGCGTCGAAACCGCGACGTTGTGGTCGAGCGTTTCGGTCGAGGTCCAAAACACCCCCAAGGCCCCCACCGCACCGCCCAAGCCCTGAACGACGAAAGGGTGCCTTTACTTCGCCGCGGTGCCCGCGAGAAAATCCGCAAGCTCGTCAGCATGCTCTTCTTCGACGGCAAGGATGCCCCTCAGCATGTGACTGGTCGTGGGGTCCTGGTGGCCGAGATACTGGATGAGTTCGCGATAGCTGTCGATGGCAATGCGTTCCGCCACCAGATCTTCCTTGATCATCTCCACAAGCGACCCGCCGGCCACGTATTCGGCATGGCTGCGGCCGCTGAGGCCGTCCGGCGCGAAATCCGGCTCGCCGCCCAGTTGCACGATGCGTTCGGCAAGCTGATCGGCATGTCCCTGCTCCTGGTTGGAGTGGACGAGGAATTCATCGGCAATGCTCTTCGCGTGAATGCCGCGGGCCATGAAATGATGCCGCCGGTAGCGTAGAACGCAGACGATTTCCGTAGCCAGCGCGTCGTTGAGGAGCTTCAGGACGGTGGCCCGGTCGGCCGAGTATCCCGCGGTCACCGCCCCTTCTTCGATGTGCTTCCGCGCCCGAGAACGCAGGGCTTTGATGTCGGTGAAGGCCTGAGTGGTGGTCATTATCCCGACGAGTCCTTCTGGCGCGTCGCCTGGGCGCCGGTAAGAATCGCGAGCCCGAGCATGACGATGGCGCCCACCACAATCCACCGCTGCGGAACGTCCAGGAGCACGGCGCCGTAAATCAGGCCACCGATCAGGATCAGATAGCCGACAACATATATCGAGAATGACATACTCGTCCTTAGATTGGATGCCGTGTCGTCGAAGCCGACACGGAGGGAATGGCCTGCGCATAAAGGGACGCCAGCAACAGAATGAGTCCGCCCACGGCAAGGAACGCATGCAGGAGCATCAGCGGTATGGAGAGCGGCCTCAGCTTTGAGATGAACAATAGACTCATGGCGGCGCCTGCGATGGCCGCTGCGGCAAACCCGCCGAGCACGATCCGGGCCACCGAATCGGTCCACGGCTGAGCATTCCGGTCAGGTACGTGCGCTTGCGGCTTTTTCGCCAAAGTCGTGGCCGGCCCTCTTGCGGTCACAGACCCAGGGCCATTGACTGCGAGGTTCAGACGCCGATCGAGATCCTTGAGCTCAGCGCTCTCGACCGGACCTGGGAGCGTTTTCTCGCCCCACTGCGAATCGGATCGAGCCGCCCCTTCCGTCGCGCGCACGGCGGACGGGGCACCGCTCACCGCCATCGCCAGCGAAAACCCGATCACGAGCCAGCCTGGTGTTGTGGAACTCATTTCAGGTCCCTTGGGCTCATAAGATCGTCAGTCGCCCGCCGGACTCATCGGCAGGCCTCGCCCCGGGCACTCTTTGGCGCAACTGACGCAGGACCTGCCAGGCCAGCAGGCCACGCCGCATCCATTTGCCGGCGCGCGTCGGCAGCAATGCTGCAGGCAGGACAGCACTTCCGACCAACCAGACCGGGTGGTTCCGGACGAATTGAAGGGCGGCCAGCCCATGGCCGGCCAGGCTCAGGGGTCTTCGCCAGGGCTCCAGGCTGCGAGCCAGCGTCAGTCGTTGGGCTGAAGCCTGCGCCACCAGGACTTCACGTCGCTCCAAAAGCCGGATCAGTCTCTCGTTCATGGACGCGAGACAAGCTGCTGCCGGTCCTTGAACAGCTCCGACAGACTGGAAGCGAACAGGCGCGGCGTTGTTTTCGCTCTTTGTTTCGCGAACACCAGGGCGGCCGCTCCCGCAGCGAGGAAGAAACCGGCCAGGGCGCCCAGCATCAGGAGCCGGTGCGTCTCCCAGAACGCGACCACCAGGAAGAGCGCTGATAACACCACGCCAACCCCGACGCTGAATAGAGCGACAAACCCCAGGATGGTGATCGACAGAAAATGCTCCCGAGCCTCCTCCAGGTCGGTGGACAAAAGGTCCAGGCGCGTATGAGCCATCCCAACCAGGGTGGCCCCGACGGCGGTCAGAGAATCCA
>JANLWV010000372.1:0-4893 GCA_031364765.1 Vicinamibacteria bacterium | reverse complement strand
GTCAAGGGGCTGCCGCCTGGGATCGGCAGTTTCGCCCAATGGACGTTGCGACTCGATGGCCTGCTCGCCCAGGCGCTCATGTCGGTGCCCTCGGTCAAGGCCGTGGCGCTGGGCAGAGGCTTCGATGCGGGCCAAAGGCGCGGCAGCGCGTTCCACGACAAAATTGGTTTTGCGCCCTCCTTTGGATTCACGCGCCCGTCGAACAACGCCGGGGGAATTGAGGGCGGCGTTTCCAACGGCGAAGAAATTCGGGTTCGCGCCATCGTCAAACCGATTCCCACCCTGATGAAACGCCTGCCGTCGGTGGATCTCAAAACCCTCGAACCCGCTCCCGCCGCCATCGAACGGAGCGACACCTGCGTGGTTCCCGCCGCTGCGGTGGTGGGCGAGGCGATGGTGCGCATCGTTCTGGCCCAGGCCCTCCTTGAAACCTACGGCGGCGATTCGCGACAACAGCTCCTCGCCCACTTTGAAAGAACTCGCGACCTGCGAGCTTCGACATTCGGTTTCGGAAAGGACTAGAGGTTGGCGATCAGGCCCATCGTCAAATGGGGTGAGAGCGTTCTTCACACCCCCGCAGCCGTGGTGCCCGCGGTGACGGACGAGATCCGGACTCTCCTCGACGACCTGCACGAAACCATGATCGCCGCCCCCGGGGTCGGCCTCGCCGCTCCACAGATCGGCGTGGGTTTACGCGTGATCGTGGTCGATCTTTCGGTAGGTGAGGACCCGGCCCAGCTGATCGAGCTGGTGAATCCGGAGTTCATATCGCGCGAGGGTGAGGTCAAGGAGGAGGAAGGATGTCTTTCCGTCCCAGGCTATGCGGGATCGCCGATTCGTCCACGTTTCGTACGTGTGAAGGGCCTCTCCCGCGACGGTTCCGAACGGGTCCATGAGGGTGAGGGGCTTCTGGCCCGCGCCTTTTGCCACGAGATCGATCACATCGACGGAAAACTGTTTGTGGATCGACTGACGCCCCTCAAGCGCGATCTGATGGTTCGCAAGCTGCGAAGGCGCGCCAAAGCGAACGATTGGGACGAGCAGGAGCCTTGAAGGTCGTCTTCCTGGGCACGGGCGAATTCGCGGTGCCCTCGCTCGAAGCGGCGCATCGCGCAGGTCACCGCATTTCCCTCGTGGTGAGCCAGCCGGACCGGCCCCAGGGTCGGGGACTCATCCTGCGGTCCACTCCCGTGAAGGTCGTCGCTGACCGGCTGGGAATGGCGGTGTTCCAGCCCGAGAAGCTGCGACTCGAGCCGGATCGCATCATCGCCGAGATGGCCGATGTCCTCGTGGTCGTGGCCTACGGCCAGATCCTGCGAGAAAACATTCTCGAGTGCGCCCCAGGAGGTGCGGTCAACGTCCATGCGTCCCTTCTTCCCAAGTACCGGGGCGCGGCGCCCATACAGTGGGCGATCGCAAACGGCGAGTCGCGTACCGGCGTCACCACCATGCAGCTCGATCGAGGCATGGATACCGGACCGATCCTCCTCCAGAAAGATTGCCCCATCGAACCGGGGGACACCACCGAGACCCTTGAGCCGAAGCTCGCCGCCCTGGGCGCCACCCTCCTGGTTGAGACCCTCGACGGCCTGGCTCGGGGATCGCTGACCCCACAAGCGCAGGACGACACCGCCGCGACCAAGGCCCCGCTGATCAGGAAATCCGACGGCATCGTCAACTTTGGGAAAAGCGCCATCGAGATCGCGAACCGCTTCCGCGGTTTCTCTCCGTGGCCAGGCCTTCAGTTCGCACACGCGGGACGCTCGATCAAGATGCTGTCCGCCAAGGCGCTCGCCACGGCCCCCGACCGTCCGAACAGCCCCCCTGGCGTCATCGTCAGCCTTTCCCGGGAGGGCCTGGATGTGGCCTGCGGCGGAGGCTCCGTGCTTCGGCTGGATCGTGTCCAACCCGAAAGCCGGGGGCCGGTTTCCGCGTTCGATTTCGCGCGCGGAGCAAAACTCCGGACGGGAGAGGTCCTGGGGCCGGGCGCTCGAGGGGACCAAACGTCGCCCCCGAGCGAGCCCTCGGACTAGACTCCACGGCTCCTCCGCCCTCCCTCCCGAATGCTGCGTAAGATCCTGGTCATCTCGATAGCCCTTTGTTGCGGACTGATCTCGGCCGCCCTGACTCTCCGCATCGTCCGAAATTCCCAGACCACGTCGGTCCCGAATCTCTCCGGTCGAACCCTCGCGGCCGCCACAAACGACGCCGCTCAAAGGCGTCTCGGGATGAAAGTGATGGGCCGCAAGAACCATCCGACGATCGGCGTGGGCCGCGTCATCGAACAGGATCCGCCCCCGGGCACATCCATCAAGGAGAACCGCTCTCTGCGCGTCGTTTTGAGCATGGGCCCGAAAAAGGCCGCGGTTCCCGATGTTCAGGGACAGGCCTTGCGCAGCGCGCGCCTGCGGCTTGACGGTATGGGCGTGCCCATCAGGCGCATCATCGAGGCGCCCTCGGCGGTCGCTGAAGACACCGTGCTCGTTCAGGTCCCGGAAGCCGGGATCGTGGAAAACCTGGGCGAAGGTGTGCTTCTGGTCATTGCCAAGAACGGTTCGCTGCGCGACTACGTCATGCCGGATCTCATCGGAAAGAACATCGGCGACATCGCGCGAGCCTTTGAAAGCCGCGGTTTTGTGCCTCCCCAGATCCGCTACAAGAGCTACCCCGGTCTCCTCCGGGGAATCATCCTCTCGCAGACTCCGCTCGCGGGATACCGGCTGAACCCGAGGACGGCCGTGATTTTCGAGGTCTCAGAGGGCTCGTGAGCTCGCTCGACTCGGTTTCGACTCTGCGTGTTCGATTCGCAGAGACCGACAAGTTCGGCTACGCGTATCACGGCGCCTACTTTGCCTGGTTCGAGGTGGGCCGAACCGAATGGCTGCGGGAGCGCGGCATGACCTACGTGGACCTGATGACCAAAGACGTGCATCTACCCGTGGTCTCAACCGAAGCGAAGTTTCTCCGCCCCGTTGCCTACGACGATTGCCTGGAGATCAGAACCACTCTGGCGAAGGTCACCGGAGTTCGACTGCTCTTCGAGTACGAGCTGCGGCGTCAGAACGATATGGAGACACTCACCCGGGCCCGCACCGAGCATGCGGCGGTGGACGGATCCGGCCGGCCCCGGCGTTTTCCTGAAGCCATGCTGAGGCTTCTGAGATGAAACTGGTCGTCACCGGAGCCTGTGGTTTCATCGGCTCGCATCTTTGCGACCGCCTGCTCGACGCGGGACACGAGGTCACGGGTATCGATGGCTATGTGCCCTTCTACCCGCGGGAAGTGAAGGAACGGAACATCGCGAGCGCAAGAGCGTCGAAGCGCTTCACCCTTCACGAGACGCTGATCGAGAAGGCGGACAGGCTCGAGTCGCTTCTGGAAGGCGCTTCGGCGATCTATCACCTGGCCGCGCAGGCGGGTGTCCGTGCCTCCTGGGGCGACGACTTCGAGGGCTACGTTCAACACAATGTCCTCGGCACGCAGAGGCTGCTGGAGACCGCGGTGAAGGTCAAAGTCCCCCGGATGATCTATGCCTCGTCGTCCTCGGTCTACGGCGATGTGAACGAACTTCCGCTTCGCGAATCGATGGCTCTCGCTCCGGTTTCACCGTACGGCGTCACCAAGCTCGCGGCCGAGCATCTGGTCCACCTCTACGGCAAGGCGAGCGACCTCTCGGTCACGAGCCTCCGGTTCTTCACCGTGTATGGGCCGAGGCAGCGGCCGGACATGGCCTTTTACCGCTTCTTGAAGGCGGTGAAGGGCGGAGAGCCGATCACGCTCTACGGCGACGGAGAGCAAACCCGCGATTTCACGTTCATCGCTGACCTCATCGACGTTCTGCAGTGTGCCCTCGTCCAGGGAAGGCCCGGGCTCGTCTATAACGTGGGGGGAGGTCAACGCATCTCCATTCTTAAGGTACTTGAGACCATCGCCACCGTGACCGGTCGAGAGGTCCGGATCCTTCGACAGGAAGGTCAGAAGGGCGACATGCGGGATACTCTTGCCGATACGACTCAGGCCGCGCGCGATCTTGGATTCATTCCGAGGACGCCGCTCGCCACTGGACTGAAAGCGGAATGGGAATGGATTTGTTCATGAAGATGAGTCGGACTCGGACGGCCCTCGCGCTCGGTCTTGCCGCTTCGACCTGGGCGTGCGGCCGGCAGGAAGTCGACATCGCGACCCTCGCCAGCAACTCCGACCAGGTGATCTGGGAGGCGGGCCAGAAAGCGCTCAAGGGGAAGCAGTGGGACATCGCCCGCCAGCATTTCCGGCGGATCGTCGATGGATTCCCGCAGAGCCCTCTCGTCCCCCAGGCGCGAATCGCGGTTGGCGATGCCTTCTATGCCGAAGGGGGTGCTGGAAACCTGACCCTCGCCGCCGGCCAGTACCGCGAATTCCTGACCGTCTTCCCCTCGCACCCGCGAGGTGATTACGCGCAGCTTCAGATCGGCGAAAGTTTCTTCAATCAGAAAAACTCTCCCGACCGGGATCAGACCCAGGTGGCGCAGGCTCTGGAGGAATATCTGGCGTTTCTCGATCGGTATCCGGACTCTCCTCTCGCCAAAACCGTGAGAGAACGGGTGAAAGCCTGTCGAGGGTCACTCGCCCGGTCTGAGTTTGTGGTCGCGTACTTCTATCAGAAGTCGCGAAAAGCCTACCGGGCCGCGATTCCGCGGTACGAGAACATCCTCAAGAACTACCCGGACTACGAGCAGACCGACGAGACGCTGCTTCGCCTGGGCCAGTGTCTCGCTTTCTCGGGACGAACCATGGAGGCGACGCCCGTTCTCGCCCGGCTCCTCGATGAGTACCCCGAGTCGCCTTTCGTCAAAGAGGCCCGGGCCATGATGGCCCCTCCGGCCGACCCGAAGGCGTCACCCGCTCTGCAGA
>JANLWV010000356.1:0-2170 GCA_031364765.1 Vicinamibacteria bacterium | reverse complement strand
AACCAATCGACGAATCCCGCCAAGGGTTCAAGAATTTCAGGAGTCACACTTTATGCGCGCACTACGCAATGCATTGACTCTGGCGATGGTCATCCTTCTCCCGCTTTCAGCTTTCGCTGGCGAAACGGGATCCATCTCCGGAGTCGTCAAGGATTCACAAGGCGGCGTCTTACCGGGCGCCATGGTCAAGATCTCGGGCCCGATGCTGCCGGGTGGTCGTGAGATCACCACATCCGCAAACGGGTCGTATCAGTTCCAGCGCCTGCTCCCGGGCGTCTATACGGTCAGGGTCAGCATGTCGGGCCTCGGTGGTGCGGTTCGCGAAGTTCGAGTGGGAGTTGACGTCGACGCCCAGGTGGGTTTCACACTGTCACCGACCGCGAGTGAGGAACTCACGGTTTCGGCCGAAGCTCCGACGGTCGACCTCAGGAACTCTGAAGTGGGCTTCAACTACACCGCGGAGGTCATCAAGGATCTCCCCCTTCAGCGCAGCTACAGTGGTCTCTTCCAGCTCATCCCGGGCATCGCCGAAAACAAAAGCTTCGCGCCCGCGGGTGGCGGCAGCCGCCAGGACAACACGTTCCTGATGGACGGCGTCAACATCACGAACGCGAACACCGGAGCTCTCTCGACGGAGATCAATGAGCTCGACATCGTCGAGTTCAACATCAAGCGCGGCGCCATCAGCGCGGCGGGCGGTCGCACCGCAGGTTTTGTGGCGAACGCCGTCAGCAAGTCCGGCACCAACAAATTCTCCGGCTCAGCGCGATTTGAGTTCCAGTCGAAAACCCTGTTCTCCGACCCCAAGGACAAGATTTTCGGAGACGTGCCGTTTGAGTACATGAACCCCGCAATTTCCGCGGGCGGGCCGCTCGTGAAGAACAAGCTCTTCTGGTACGGCTCGGCCCGATACTTCAAGACCACCACCAGCGATCGAATCAACCAGGAAAACACTCCTCTTCCCGATCGGGTGTCGAAGGGTCGGGAACTGAATGGCAAGATCACGGCGACGCCCACTCAGAAGCACCTCATCAGCCTGAACTATCGCGCCCGCCCGCAGGACATCACAGGGGCGAGTCTCGGCGCGTCTTCGTCACCGTCGATCGCGACCGTCGACGACAACGGCAGCCGGATCGCCACCGCTTCCTGGACTTTTTTCCCGACCGGGCGGACCACGGTGGATGTGAAATACATCTACCTCAAGGAGAACAACGAGGCCATTCCGGTGACGGCACTCGGTTATCTCCCGACACCTTTCAACGCCAACGACCTGGGTGCTATGGGACAGTTCACGGATCCCGCTCGGTCCAATCTGAACATCGGCGGCCAGGCGTTTTCCGACAAACGAAACTATGTCCGTCAGGAATTGAAGGGCACATTCAGCCAGTTCTTCGACCTCGGCCGTACCGAGCATCAAGTCCAGGTCGGCTTCGGTTACGAATTCACCGAGGAAGCCCTGGATCGCCTGTCGAACGGCTGGGGAGCTCTGGTTCGCCAGACCCAGGCCGGCGTCCCGGTGATCCGCGCCCGCTCTTATTTCACGCAGCCCCCGCAGTTGGGCCAGGGTCGGACCTGGTCGGCTTACCTGCAGGACGACGTCAAACTGAACTCGCGTCTGACCTTGAATCTCGGTGTCCTTGCCAACAAGGATGAGTTTGCGCAGGATCTCACCGGATCGAACGGTTGTCCCTCACCCGCCTTCACGCAGTCGGGCCTCCCCGGTGGGGTCGCGGTCTTCGAGTCGAAAGGCGACCGCTGCACCTTTGTCCGTTTCAACTTCGCGGACGAGATTCAGCCACGGGTCGGTTTTAACTTCAACGTCCGGGAAGGCAAGGGCGACAAGTTCTACGGCAACTGGGGCCGCTACTACAACATGGACCAGAAGTCGTCGGGGCGTAGCTGGGCGCCACGTCGCATTTTCCTCACCCAAACGTTCTTCCGGCTCGACGGGACCATGATCTCTCAGGGGCCGCTTGCGAGCACGACGGGAAAGCAGATCGATCCCGACCTCAAGGCGATCTACCACGATGAGATCGTCGCGGGCTATGCGACACCCATCAACAGCGATCTGTCTCTCGACGTGTTCTACATGTTCCGGGATATCAACAACGTGATGGAGGATGTCCCCACGGTTCTTCCGTTGGCGTTTAGCATTAACGCCGTTATGACA
>JANLWV010000350.1:0-14381 GCA_031364765.1 Vicinamibacteria bacterium | reverse complement strand
CAGCTCGCTCTTGATCACACCCAGGACGGCCTGAAGCTCGTCGATGTCCCCGTAGGCCGCAACCCGCGGGTCGTCCTTGGGCACCCGAGAGCCATCAATCAGTCCCGTGTCGCCGTGGTCGCCGGTCTTGGTGTAGATCTTCATGGGAAAACTTGGTGCGCCCTGAGGGATTCGAACCCCCTACCCCTTGGTTCGAAGCCAAGTGCTCTATCCAGATGAGCTAAGGGCGCACGTCACGAGTCTTGCGATTCGTGGCGGGAAGTTTATCGCGTTCGCGTCCGCGGCCGCGGACCCCTGATCGTGGGCGTTGAAGGCCAGAACTTCGGTTCGTTCGCGTTTAGGGGCGCCGGAACTCCGCATCGTGCGGACTTGCGCCCCCTGTTTCTGCTAGAACACGCTTCCCGAACCGCGGAGGAACCATGGATCGACGCCTGTTTCTAGCCTCTCTCGCCGCGGCGCCCTTCTCAAAAGGAATCAAAAGCGCTGAAAGCGGTCTGCCACAACCGCCCACGACCGCGCCGCCGCGCGATTCCGGACTGACTTTCGACGCCATGGGCGAGCTACGGATGGAGTACCAGCCCGCCCTGATTCGCGAGATTTTGGCGAGCGGCCTCAACGCGATCACCATCACGCTGTGCGACCCGAAACCCGAGGGCGACGAGGCCCTGGCGCTCGCCCTCGATTCTCTGCTCGCCCACGATCGATGGCTCGCCGGAAACTCGCAGTTCCTCCTCAAGGCGACGTCGGTGGCTGATATCGATCGTGCCCGCAGCGCCGGGAAACTCGCGGTTTTTTACCTCTACCAGAACACCGTCCAGTTCGGAGCGTCGCTCGAACGGATCGGCCTGTTCCAAACACTCGGCCTCCGGAGTTGTCAGCTCACGTACAACACGCGCAATCTTGTGGGCGTTGGCTGTTGGGAGCAGGGCGGGATCACTCCTTTCGGCCGGGACGTCATCGCGCGGATGAACGAGCGCCGGATCCTCGTCGATCTCTCGCACGCGAACATGCAGACGATGCGCGAGGCCATCGAGGCCTCTCGCGTGCCCGTCCACATTTCGCACACGGCGGCCATGGCCGTTCATGAGAACCGACGCAACACGACCGACCAGGTCCTGCGCCTTCTGGCGGATCGCGGGGGCGTCTGCGGCATCTGCCAGATGCGGCCTTTCCTGACCACCAAGAAGGCCGACAACGTCGACGCGTACTTCGATCACCTGCTCCACGCGATCAAGGTCGCGGGCATCGATCACGTGGGCATCGGCTCGGATCGCGATCACCGCGTGGTCGCACTCACGCCTGAATACCTCGCAGAGTTGAAGCGGGAGGAGGGCGCCCAGGTCCAGGAGAACGAACTTCCCTACTTCATTCAGGAGCTGAACGGTCCGCGCCGGATGGAGGTGGTCCGCGATGGACTCAAGGAGCGTGGTCTGAACGCGACGGACGTCGACAAGGTCATGGGCGGCAACCTGTATCGCCTCTATCGCGACGTCATCGGATAAGCGGGCGGCCCCATGCGTCTTCTTCGGCTCATGGGCCTTCTGACCTCGATCGGCGCAGCGGCAGTCTCCGCGGCCGAGTGGCCCAAAACCGTCGAGAGGATCCTGATCACGAGTTCATTCGACGGTTCAAAGCAGCGCGCAATGTTCGCGGTCGCCCCTGGGTCGGCAACGCGTTCGCGCGAGGCGCGGCCTCTGCTCGTCGCTCTCCACAACTGGAGCTCCGGCTACAACCAGCCCGGCTCGATCCCGTGGGCCGAAGGCGCCATAGCGCGGGGCTGGGTTTTCATTCATCCCGACTTCCGGGGCGCCAACACCGGGCCTCAGGCCGGGGGATCCGAGGCCGCCATCCGCGACGTGCTGGATGCCGTTCGCGAGGCCCAGCGACGAGCGAACGTTGACCCCCGAAGAATCTACCTCACCGGCTACTCGGGCGGTGGCCACGCGGCCCTTTTGGTCGCCGCCAGGTCCCCGGAAATCTGGGCTGGCGTCTCCGTCTGGTCGCCGATCACGGACCTTAAGGCGTGGCATTCGGAGTCGCGGGAGCGGGGTCTTGTCCGCTACGCGAACGACATCGAAGCCGTCTGCGCAGGCCCGCCCACGGCGGGAAGCCAAGCCGAGCAGGAGTGCTACCGCCGCTCTCCGCTGTCTTTCCTGAGCGCTATGCAGGGGCTGCCTCTCGATCTCAACACCGGAATCCGCGATGGTCACGCTCCGCGAATCGGGAGCGGGACGGTCCCGATCAGCCACGCCATCCGGGCCTACAACCTGCTCGTTCCGCCCCGCGATGCCATCCCGCGAGGCCTCATGGCCGACCTTGAGCGGACAGCATCGGTTCCCGAATCCGAGAGCTTCCGGGGAATCGATCGAGCCTACGGGCGTTATCGCGTTCTATTCCGCCGCCAAACCGCGCTCGCGCGCCTGACGTTGTTCGACGGCGACCACGACGTGGTTCACGCGGCCGCCTTCGACTGGCTCGGGCAGCAACGCAAAGGGAACTAAGCCGCGCAGCGGCCCCTCGACCTACGCAACTCAAACTTCCGCACGCTACACTTGCGATTAAGGAGCGTACCAAGCAATGTACGAGAGACACTTCGCGTTCACAGCAAGGCCCTTCGCCCCGGCCCCGGAGCCTCGAAACGCCTTCCTGTGGCCTGGATATCAGGAAGCGTTGGCGAACATCGAGCTTGGGGTGCGCGAACGGAGCGGCCTATTGCTGCTCACCGGCGAGGGCGGCGCCGGGAAAACGACCCTGGTTCGACACGTCATGTCAAGACTCGGATCGGACGTGCGCACCGCCGCGATCCTTGACCCGAAGCGCTCCGCGGGAGAGGTCCTTCACTCCATCCTTCAGGATCTCGATGTTCCGTTCCGGGGCGGAACGGTCAAGGGCGCAGCTGAAGGTCTGCAAGCGGCTCTGATTAAGGCGCGATCAGACAACGCGAAGATCGTCATCCTGGTCGACGGCGCCGAAGAGCTGAAGCCCTCCGTTCTGGAGTTGCTCCTTCGTTTGGCGAACCTGGAGGTCGAGGAGGGCCCGCTCATGACCCTCATCCTCACGGGGCGTCCGGGACTTCATGAGCTTCTCCGCAATCCGTCCCTTCATCCCTTGGCGCAAAGGACGCCGGCGCAGAATCGCCTCACCCCCCTCTCTCTCGATCAGACCCGCGCCTACATCAGACACCGATTGGACCTAGTTGGCGGCACTGGCTCGGAGATCGACGAGGGTGGGATTCGCCGCGTTCATCAGCTTTCGAAGGGCTTGCCAGGCCGAGTGAATGAGCTGTGCGCTGAGGCGCTGATGCGAGCCTTCGACCGGGGACAGAAACGGGTTGATGAGACGCTGATCGGCGGGCCCGCGTTCGCCCGCAGGGGGGCGATCGAGGGCGCGAGGCGCGACGCGGGCTTTGCCGTGGTGGCTCACCGCCGGCGACTGAGGCGAGGCGCTCTCATGCCTTTGTTTCTTGGAGCGATCACGGGCGCGCTTATCATCTTCTTTGGGCGTCGAGCGACGGAGCGTTCGGCGCTTGAGATCGCATCCCCCTTCGCGACGGCAACGGCCACCGCCCGTCCAACGGCAACCGCCCGCGCTACGGCGACCGTCTCCACAACGGTGGAGGCCGTAAGGCCCGCGCAGCCGGGCCGCGGGAAGTCTTCAGAGACTGCGCAGCCACCCACAGGGGGCCGACGCGCGCGGATTGGCACGGCAGCGCAGCCACCAGCAGAAGTCCGGCACGCGCGGGCTGGCGCGAGAGGGCGGAAGGCGACGACAGCGACTCGAGCAGGTAAGGGCGCGCTCGGTTCGAGGCAAGACCAGCCAGCATCGACGAGCGCCGGTGCGGGTGTCGCCGCCGGACCGACGCCAGCAGGCGAGATTCACGCTGGTGTAACCGTGGCGGGTGTCGCCGCCGCCGGACCGAGGTCAGCAGCCGAGACTCACGCTGATGCAACCGCGGGCACCACCGATCCCGACTTCGCGAAACTGGTGAAGGAGTGGACGACCAGGCCCGAGTTCAGTTCGCCCCTGGTGGATTTCCTTCCGCTGAAGAAGGGGATTCCGACGCCAAAGGACATCCTCGGGCGCTACGTTGGCATGCCGGATCGCCTGACCTCCACCGAAGAGGCCTACCGCTACTACCGCGCACTTGAGAAGGCGTCTCCTCGAGTGAAGATTCTCGTGATCGGCAAGACGGATGAAGGCCGGGAGCAGCTCATCGTCAACATCGCGGATGAGCAGACGATCAAGGATCTCGAGTTGTACCGCGGTTATCTCGGCCAGATCGCCGATCCGCGCAGGTTCACCGAGGCCCAGATGAAAGACGTCATCGCGAAGGCGAAGCCCATCTACTACGTCTCGGGCGGACAACATTCACCCGAGACCGGTCCTCCCGAGATGCTGATGGAGCTCGCCTATCGTCTGGTGGCTGACGATTCGCCGATGTATGAGGGGATCCGCGACAACATCATCGTGGCCATCAATCCCGTCGTGGAGCCGGACGGCCGTGATCGCGTTGTCGACTGGTACCACCAGCACAAGGTCGGCGAGACCGATGAGCGCAACGTGTCAGCCAACGTGCCCTACTGGGGCAAGTACGTCTTCCACGACAACAACCGCGACATCAACTACTCGCAGATCACCATGAAGAACGTGCTCGACTGGTACTTGAAGTGGCACCCGCCGATCATGCACGACCTGCACGAGTCGGTGCCGTTCCTGTACACGTTCTCCGGCCAGGCCCCGCAGAACCCAACCCTCGACCCCATCCTCTACGCCGAACTGCCTTGGTTTTCGAACTACGAGAAGTCGCAGATGGCGAAGTACGGCATGCCCGGGGTGTGGGACTTCGGTTTCGTCGACATGTGGTCTCCGGGCTATCTCGCCTTCATGTCGAGCAACCACAACGGAATCATCCGCATGTACGAGACGTTCGGCAACGACGGCGCCACCACCATGAAGCGCAAGCTCGCGGGCGATGGTTTTGGGCCCGACCAGACCTCGCGCGAGTGGTTTCGGCCGTGGCCCCCCTACAAGGAAGTCGTCTGGTCGATGCGCAACAACACGAACTACATGGAGACCGGCGTCCTCTCGGCGTTGGAGCTGACGTCGAAGTTCCCCAAGGTGATCCTGGAGAACTTCTACAAGAAGAGCTTCAACTCCATCGAGTCGGGCAAAAAGGACGCGCCCTTTGGATACGTCATCCCGGGCGGTGAGAAAGATCAGACCCGTGTCGCCATGCTGATCAACCTCCTCCGCATCCAGGGCATCGAGGTGGGAAAAGCCACCGCCGACGTGACCGTGAAGGAAGGAACGTTTCCAGCCGGTTCTTATGTCATCAAGCGCGATCAACCTTACGGCCGCCTCGCCAAGATCCTGCTCGAGAAGCAGACCTTGCCCGAGGGAAACCTGCGGACGTATGACGACACGGGTTGGACCATGGGACTCATGAACCAGACCGAAGTCAAGGAGATCGCTGACCTCAGGATCCTTCAGGCCGCCGTCGAGCCCGTGGACATGATCAAGCTTCAAGGCACCCTGACGGGCGCCGGTCGCTTCGTCGTGGTCTTGAACCACGGCGCGAACAACATGGCGACACTGCGGTTCAAACTCAAGGGCATCAAGGCGCTGACCAACGAGAAGGCCGTGACCGGCGGCAGTACTCCCATACCGGCGGGCTCGTTGTGGTTCGATACCAGGGGCCGGGATGCCTCGACGGTCAGGGCGGCAGTGGAGTCGCTGGGCCTCACCGCCGTCACCATGGACAGCGGTCCGCCGGCTCCCGCTCATGAGGTCGACGTTCCACGCCTCGCGGTGTTCTCGACCTGGGGCAACACTCAGGAAGTCGGCTGGGTGCGTCATGCCTTCGATTACTACGGCATCCCCTTCACTCTCATCTACAAGGACCAGGTGAAGGAAGGGAAGCTGCACAAGGACTACGACGTCATTCTCATCCCCAATCAGGGTCGGAGCGCCAAGGGTTTGGTCTTCGACGTGCCGAACCGCGGCAAGCCCCTCCCCTACAAGAAAGACTCGAAGTTCCCGACCATGGGCGGGTATGGCGAGTCTGACGACATCACGGGCGGCATGGGGCTTCCCGGGGCGGTCGAACTCGATGCGTTTGTCAACGAAGGCGGCTCGCTCGTGACGCTCGCGGCGGCGAGCTACTTCCCTCCCGACTTTGGGCTGGCCCGTCAGATCGACGCACGTTCGCCCTCTCCCGCGTTCTATGCCCCGGGCCCGATCATCGAGGCCGAGATCCAGGCCCCCGACAGTCCGATCTTCTACGGGTACACCGGGAAGACGATCCCGGTGCGCTACGGCAATGGACCACTCCTCACTGTCCCTGACCTCATGAAGGAACGGATCCTCATGAAGTACCCCGGCCAGGCCAAGTCGGTTCTCTCCGGTCTCTTCCGCGGCGCGGATGAAATTCGAGATCGTCCGGCCATCGTGGACGTGCCCGTGGGTAAAGGCCAGATCGTTCTCTTCGCCGGAAACCCCTGCTACCGCTGGCAAAATCACGGAGAGTTCGCAATGCTCTTCAACACCATCCTCCACTGGAACGACCTTCTCAACTTCAAGGCTCCCATCCCCGCCGAAAAGCCGGCCGCGACCGAGCAGTAAGAGGAGACATCGCCAACCGATGTTTTGGCGCTTCTCTCAGGCCCTCGGGCTAGCTGTCGTTACGCTGGCCGGTTCACCCTCCTGGGCGACCGACGGGAAACCTCCACTGGCCGCGCCTTCGGCCGCGACCGTCGACGTCAACACCATAGACCCCGAGACGTTCGCCGCCCTGGCCATGCGCCTCTCCCCCGGGGAGGAGATCGACATCGATGGCCATTTCGAAGAAGTGGCCTGGCGGCGCGCGAAGGCGCAGGGGAATTTCGTTCAGCGCGAGCCAGACCTGGGCCGGGAGTCGTCGCAAAAGACCGAATTCAAGATCCTCTACGACGACAAGAACATCTATTTCGGCGTCTGGGCCTGGGACAACGAGCCTGACAAGATAGTGGCCACGGAAATGAAGCGCGACTCCGGCTTGCGCAAGAGCGATCAGATCAAGATCAATATCGACACGTTCCGCGACAAGCGGAACGCGTTCTACTTCTCGACGAATCCTCTGGGCGCCTTCAAGGATGCGAATACCACCGAGAACGGCCGCGTCATCAACTACGACTGGAACGCGGTCTGGCGGAACAAGACCAGCCGGGACGAACGCGGGTGGTACGTGGAGATGGCGGTTCCCTTCTCCCAACTTCGTTTCAAGGGCGGTCCAGGCGAGACGACCTGGGGTCTGAACATCTGCCGGATTCTGCTGCGTCGGAATGAGGACAGCTACTGGGTCCCGTTTCCGCGGGAGTGGTCGCCCTCGGGTTTCGCGCGGGTGGCGAATGCCGGGAAACTGCTTGGGCTCTCGGGCCTCAAACCGCGGCGGCGGGTGGAGTTCGTGCCCTTCGCGGTTCCTTCTTTGATCCGCAACGACCTCAACGCCACGTCGAAGACAAACACCGGCTACGGCTTCGATGCGAGGGTGGGGCTTGTCGGAGCCCTGACCGCGGACGTGACGTACAAAACCGATTTCGCGCAGGTCGAGGCCGATCAGGAGGTCGTGAACCTGTCCCGGTTCTCGGTGTTCTTTCCAGAGAAGCGACAATTTTTCACGGAGAGCGCCGGTATCTTCGACTATGGCCGCGTGGGTATCGGGCTCACGGGCGGGGATGCGGTACGCGACGGCGGACTTCTGCCGATTTTCTATTCTCGAAGAGTCGGCCTCGTGGATGGAGTGCCGGTCCCCATCGTAGGCGGAGGGAAAATCACCGGCCGCGCCGGCGCATACACCCTGGGTTTGCTGAACATGCAAACCGGCAATTCCACGTCCCCGGAAGGGATCCTGACCAAGGGTGGCAACTACTCGGCCATTCGGGTGAAGCGGAACATTTTCCGCCAGTCGACGGTGGGGGCCATGTTTCTGAACCGTCAAGGGGGCCCGGGCTCGGCCTTCAATCGGACGGCCGCGGTCGACCTGGGCCTGGTCCTCGGCCGAAATCTGGGCGTCGCGGGCATGCTGACGAAGACGTTCTCGCCGGCTTCGACCCTGGGCGGGGGCCACGGGGTTGCGGGCGCCGCCAACGTTGCGTGGAAAACCGACAAGTGGGATATGGGCGCCACCTATCTCGACATCCCCGCCGACTTCAACGCCGAGATGGGCTTCATCAACCGCACCGACATTCGTAACCCCAAGGCCCAGGTCGGTCGAAGCTGGCGGCCGAAGATCAAGGGCGTGCGGACGCTGCGTGCGGACCTGAGCTTCGATCGATTCGAGAATCACCAGGGACGCGAGGTCTCGCGCGGATACGACGCGGCTTTCAACTGGCAGCGGCCGAACGGAGCGATCGCGCGGGTCGCTCTCTCCCGGGACTTCGACCTCCTGACTAAAGACTTTGCGACGTTCGCGGGCGCCATCGCGCCGGGCGATTACTGGTGGAACACCTACCGCGCCAACTACACTTCCAGCACCACCGGCCGGAAACTTGGCGGTTCCCTCGCCTTGGAGGGCGGCGGTTACTACAACGGTCGCAAGCAGACCCTGCGGACGGGTCTCAACTACGTGCCGAACGGCACGCTTCTGATTGAGGGCACCTACTCCCGCAACCAGATCCAGTTGCCGGGCCTGAGGGATGCCTCTTCGAATGTTATCGGCGCCCGCCTTAGCTACTCGTTCTCTCCGGATCTTTTCGTCAAGGCCTTCGCGCAGATGAACGACGAGCGCAAACTTGCGAGCCTCAATCTTCTATTTTGGTACATCTACCGGCCCGGCAGCGACCTCTACGTGGTCTACAACCAGGGTTGGGACCAGGAAGGGCCCGGACTTCCCTTCCTCAGGTCGCGTGACAAGTCGCTCACGGTGAAGGCGACCTGGTGGTGGAGCCGGTAGGTTTTCTTGCCAGCGCGCGTCGCTCGCTCCCGCCACGCGCCCCCGTAAGATTGGTTTTGTGGAAACGTTCGCGCCGCTCCTGGATCTCGCCATCAGAGCGGCTCGCGCCGCGGGCGATGTGTTGCGCGCGGATTTCCATCGGCCCGCGGGACCTCGCGGCGACCACGACAAATCCCCCGCCGACACCGAAGCGGAACAGGTCATCCGCGGCATCCTTCTCGGCGGAGACAGCGATTGGGGTTTCCTCGGCGAGGAAACCGGCCGGGTCCCCGGCGTCCCCGGAGCACCGATCTGGGTGGTGGACCCGAACGACGGCACACGCGACTACATCAAGGGTCGAAGAGGCAGTTCGGTTTCGATCGCTCTCGTTTGGCAACGTCGTCCCGTTCTGGGTGTGGTTCACCCCTTCGGCTACCCCGATGATGACGGGGTGGTCTACGCGGCGGCCATGGGGCGTGAGGGAGTCTGGAAGAACGGCGCGCCGGTAAAGGCGGGGTTTCCCGAACGGCTGTCGGACCTCGATGTCGTTCTCGTCTCGGGCGGAGCCGACCGCGCCGCGCGCGCCAATCTGCAGTGCACCAGGCCCGCGCGCGTGATGTCGATCCCGAGCATCGCGCATCGACTGGCCAAAGTCGCGGCGGGTGAGGCGAGTGCGGCCACATCGCTCTACTCCCCGATGACCTGGGACTTCGCCGCGGGCCACTGCCTGATCCTCGCGGCCGGAGGCGTGATCCTCGATCAGAACGGGAACGAACCCGTGTATGGCCACGACGCGGACGGCAGCGCCGCGCGCCTGTTCGCGGGTTCCCGAAAGGTGGCGCTCGAGCTGTCGTCCAGAAACTGGGATCTCGCCTTCCGCTCGGAACGGGAGACGGCCATGCCGATCGTGCGCCTCCGAAGGGGAGGTGGCGTCTCCGACCCGCGTTTGCTCTCGCGGGCACAAGGCGCTCTCCTCGGCCATCTCGTGGGCAGCGCTTTGGGATCGCTGTTCTCCAAGGGCGCGCCTCCTGGGGGTGGGGTCGGACTGAGCCTCTCATCGATCGAGGCGGCCGCGCGGAACCGCCGGCTCTCGGCCGGCCAGCTCGGAGCATCGGGGGAGCTTGCGGTCGCGGCCGCGCGATCTCTGGTGGATCTCGCTTCCGATATCAAGAGTCTGAGACGCGCCTACGTAGCCTGGGTCGATTCATCGCCCACAGGCTCGGATCGCGCGGTCGAATCCGCGGCCAGGGGTCAACCTCTCCCGGACAACCTGAGCCCCAGCGCGCTCGCCCGCGTGACGCCGCTCGTCGTCTGGGGCCATGCCGCCGATCCCGTCATCCTGGCGACGAAGATTCGGACGGACACCGCCCTCACCCACTCATCGTCTATCGCGGGCGACGCGGCATCGGTTCTCGCGATCCTGCTCCAGACTCTGCTTCAGGGCCGGGATCCCTCGAACGCCATCGAGGACGCTCACTCGTTCGCCCGGCGATCGGGTTTGGACCGTGAAGTGATTGAAGCCATCGTGGAGCCTGGGGAGCCCCTCAAGAACGCGGGCGGCAAGCACGAGTCGCCCAGCGTCTTGAGCGTGATTCGGCTGGCCTTGTTCCAGCTGGGCCGAACCCTCTCATTCGAGGACGCCCTGGAATCGGCGATGGTCGCGAGTCATGACTCGGATGCGCCGCCCGCGATAGTGGGAGCCCTCATGGGCGCACGAGTCGGCCGCGACGGAATTCCGGAGAGACTGCGCAGTCTCGTGCTGTCGTGCCGGCCGATGGAGGGACTGGTGACCCATCCGAGGCCGGCCACCTACTGGGGCACCGACGCGATGGCGATGGCGGAGGCGCTTCTGACCGCGAGGTAGACGGTCTAGCAGCCCGTGGTGAAGTCTGCCTGCCTTCGAGCGCGCAGCCTGGGCCGCGGTCTGGCGAGCGGCTGACATACAATCCCTACTCCTCTTTCCAAGGAGTCCTACATGGCGGTCGGGATCGCGGTTGCGCTTGCAGCCCTCGCGTTCGTCGCCGGGGCGGAAGTGGATTCTAAGGTGTCCATTGAAGGCCTGACCGAGGCGGCGCGCGCGTTCGTCGCCACCCTCGACGAAGCGGCGCTCGCGAAGGTGCGGCTTGCCTTCGACTCCGATCGGCGCTTCGAATGGTTCTATACCCCGGTCGCGCGCCACGGGCTGCCGCTCAAGGAGATGACCCCCGTGCAGCAGAAGGCCGCGCTCGAGCTGCTGCGCGCGGGGCTGAGCGAGAAGGGTTACAGGAAGACGCAGACGATCATCGCGCTGGAGCCGGTGCTCGCCGCGATCGAGAACAACCCCGTAAGGCGTGACCCCGCCCTCTACTACGTGACCATCTTCGGCGACCCCGCGCCGAACGGTGCTTGGGGTTGGCGCTTCGAGGGCCATCACGTCTCGCTGCACTGGACGTTCGTGGCGGGCCACTCGCTCGCCTCGACACCGCAGTTCCTCGGCGCCAACCCGGCCGAGGTGCGTCAGGGGGCGAAGGCGGGGCTGCGGGCGCTTGCCGCCGAGGAAGATCTGGGCCGAAGCCTCCTGCGCAGCCTCTCGGACGAGCAGCGCCGCGATGCCGTCATCGCCGAGACGGCGCCGCGTGACATCGTGACGACCAACGAACGCGAGGCTGCGATCGCCGACGCGCGGGGCCTTCCCTGGGCTCGCATGACCGGGGCCCAGCGCGGGATGCTGTTGACGCTGCTCGAGGAATACGCGGGTGTGCAACGGCCCACGGTTGCTGCGGAGAGGCTGCGGCTCGTGCGCGAGGCCGGGATCGACAAGGTCGTCTTTGCCTGGATGGGCGGACTCGAGCGCGGCCAGGGCCACTATTACCGAGTCCAGGGCCCGTCCTTCGTGGTCGAGTACGACAACACCCAGGACGACAGCAACCACATCCACACCGTCTGGCGCGACTTCAAGGGTGACTTCGGCCGCGACCTTCTCGCCGAGCACTACAAGACCTCGGACCACCATCAGAGCGCCGAACCCGAACCTGAGTACGTCTCGGCCGCGGGCCGGAAGTACTTCGCGCTGCCCGATGCCCAGGGCCAGGTTGCCCTTGCCCGGAAGAAGCTCGACACGGACTCGAAGAACGTCGCGTTGCTGATCGCGCTCGGCGACGCGCACGCGGTGATCTGGAGTCACAAGGAGGCGATCCGGATCTACGACCGCGCGTTCGCCCTCGATCCGAACAACGCAACGCTCTTCCAGCAGCGCGGCCACCGCTTCCTCTCGATCAGGGAATTCGCGAAGGCGCGCGCCGATCTGGAGAAGGCCGCGGCGATGGACGCCAAACTGGCGGGCGCCTGGTATTACCTGGGCGTGCTCGACTACGTGGAGGGACGTTTCGATCAGGCCGCCGCCGATTTCGAGAAGAACCTGGCGCTCCAGGGCGACGACGTGGTGAAGGGGATCGGCACGGTGGACTGGCTCTACATGTCTTACCGGCGCGGCAAACAGGACGAGAAGGCGAAGGCACTGCTGGCGCGCGTGACACCCGAGCTGAAGATCGAAGGCAACCCGCGCCTCTACTTCAATCGCACACTTTTCTACAAGGGCCTCAAGACGGAGGACGAGTTGCTGGCCGGCGCCACGAGCGACGTCGAGCGGACGACACTCGCCTATGGGATCGGTAACTTCCACCTTCTGAGCGGCGACAAGAAAAAAGCTCGCGAGTCCATGGAGAGGGCGCTCGACACGACGGCGTGGGTGGCGCTCGCGTTCATCGCGGCCGAGAGGGACCTCCTGCAATTGCGCTGAGGCAAGGAGCGAAGCGCCCCAGGAGGGTCGTTTGCCGCACGCCAACCACGGACTGCTCAAACCGATCCCGCAGCCGGAACTCGTGCACGCGTAGCAGTGGCGCAGCGGAACGGCACCCTTCGATCAAGGGTCCCATCACTGCGTTCGTGAGCCGGCGCCGGCCACGTAGTCCCAGCGCGCGCCCGCCTGTTCGACGATGCGCGGCACATCCGGCTTCAACAGGAAACCCCTGGCGGCGAGGTCGTTGGCGGCCTTGGTGATCTCGGCGAGGTACTGCTCGCGCCCTCGGTACCGCTCTTCAATCGATCGCCGCGGATCGCCGGCCTGCTCGCGCTCCGCTTTCGTTCGGGGAAGCGGAATGAATGAGCCCTGCATGTTCGAGACGACGCTGGTCGGGCCGGACTTGTCGTTGAAGAGATTCCAGCCCGTGTAGGTGGCGACGGGAACGCTCAGTTCCGGCATGCGAATGCCGGCGAGCTCGTTGCCGTCGGCGTCGACCTGCGGCACCAGGATCGGAAACGCCGACCCGATGGCCGGCGGCTCTTGCGTGACAATGCCCTTCTTGATGAAGTCGGGGCCGTAGTCGGCGCGGTAGGCCTTGTGCGTAACGTTGGGCGTGTTGACGGCTGGCAGTTTCGGAAAGTTCACCTTGTCGGGTGTGACAAGCGTGCCCTGATCGACGCGCGGCAAGGCGCTCGGCGGCGGCGCGGCACCGTCGGTGATCCAACGGTTCATCGACACCAGCAGGTTGCGCATCGCCCACCGGTAGTCGAGCGGGTTGTTCAGCTGCTGCCCGATGGAGCGGGACGGCGGAAAGGCCGCCACGCCGTGCTGGCCGGCCGAGAGCAGATAGCCGCGGACGTTGGGCGGAAGCCGCGCGTCCTTCGTGCCGTCGATCGTCGTGTGATAGAGCGACGCGGCGCGGCCCCAGTATTCGTACGACGTATTCGTGTAGAAGATGTGCGGCTGAAACGCCGGTTTGGTGGCATGCGTCAACAAGCCGTCGGTCGCGCCGGTTTCCGGATCGTGCTGCTCCGCGTCGGTGAACGGGAAGATGTCGGTCGGATAGAAGAAGTTCAGGTAAGGATGGCCGTCGCGCGACGGCTGCGCGAAGCGATGGTTGAAGCTGCCGCGGCCGCTGCCGGCGACGTGTGCCATCACGCCGTCGAACACCTTGCGGTGCGACTCGTCTTCGTTGAACCCGTAATAGAGATAGGTCCGAAGGAACCGGCCGCTCTGTGAGATCCCGAAGGCCACGGCCCGTTTGATCGCGCCCGCCGCAAGACCGATCTCGGGGGCCGCGCCGTATTTCAATCTCGAGATGGTGTCGCGCACGGCGGCAGGTCCGACGCCGACCACCGGCGGATCCTGCGACTGGTAGACCACCTCATAAATCTTCTGCGGCGTGAAGCCAGCCGCCATCCGCACGGCTTTGCCATCTTCGCTGAACTGCCACTGGTCGCGTGGAATCGTTCGGCGCCCGCCCTCCACGGAATCACGCACAGTGAGAACGTTCGACGGGTGATTCGGATTGGCCACCGGGTAGGCGAGGTGATCGCGATCGGCCAGCGACGCCACCTGCGCCGGGGCATTGAGCACGAAGTCGCTGCGGACCAGGCCCTGGATGGCGCGGCCGTCGGCTTCCCGTGCGATCGGCGCGTAGACCCGGACCAGGCCGTCGCGCATCGGCGGATC
>JANLWV010000349.1:0-5340 GCA_031364765.1 Vicinamibacteria bacterium | reverse complement strand
GCATCGCCTTCTTCGAGGGTGGCCTTCAGGGGATGGCCCGAGGCCCGAGCGCGCTCGTGGACCTCCTCAACCTTGGTCTCAGCAATCTCAAAAGGATAGAGGCCGGCGAGGGCGGAGCCTTCGACATGAACTTTCAGCATGATGTGGACCGCGTCCTGCTCGCCTTTCCCGAAGACGTCCATCAGAACTTCGACGACAAACTCCATGGGTGTGTAGTCGTCGTTCATCAGGAGGACCCGGTAGGGGGGCGTCTTCTTCTCCTGCTTGACCGTGTCCGTTCGTTCGAGCACGTCGTCTTTGGGCGTGGGGGAACTCATCTCTTTCCTCATAGAGACTACTTCCCAACCTTGGATTCGGGCCAGATCGCTTCGGGCTACACTCGGCCGATGGGGATCCCTCAGGTGAGCTTCGTCCTTTCCTTGATTGTGGTGGCCGCGGCCGTCTTCTTCATGGTGCGGCGGTTCGAGGTGCGGCTCGTCCTGCTCGCGTCGGGGATGGTTCTCGGCCTGATCGCCGGCCGCCCGCTTCTCGTCTTCGATTCGTTCGCCCGAGCCATGGTGGCGGGCATGGTGGGTCCGATCTGCGCGGCCATGGGCTTCGCCGCGGTTGTCTCCGCCACTGGTTGCGACAAACATTTGGTGCACCTGCTCCTACTACCCATCAAAAAGGTGCGGATGCTTCTGTTGCCCGGGGGCATCCTGGCGGCTTACCTGATCAACATGGCGGTTTCGTCCCAGACCAGCACCGCGGCGGCGATCGGTCCGATCCTCGTTCCCCTGTTTCTGGCCGCCGGCTTCTCCAAGGAGGTCGCGGGGGCCGCACTTCTCCTTGGCGCGTCGTTTGGCGGCGACCTTCTGAATCCGGGCGCCCAGGATGTGGTGTCGATCGCCTCGGTCGCGAACATCGAAGCACCCGAGCTTTCCGCCCGCGTCATTCCCGCGAGCCTCGCCGGGGCCCTCACGGCCGCCCTGGTCTTCGCCCTGCTGAATCGACGCCGCGACGAGCCGGTGGCCGCGGTGACCGAGTCCGACGAATTTCCGGTGAGCCTGCCGCATGCCCTGGTGCCGATGGTTCCGATCGTCATGCTCCTTCTGGCCTACGGCGGTTTCTCGCCTCTGGCGTTTTTGATCACCGTGCCCCAAGGCGATGAATGGCAACCGCTTGCGGGATCGCTGCCTATCGTCCGCGCCATGCTGATCGGCGTTGTCCTCGCCCTGATCGTGGCGCGCCGCGACATCCAGAAGCTCACGCGGACAATGTTTACGGGCATCGGCGAGGCTTATGGAACCATCATCTCCCTCACCATCACCGCCCAGTGCTTTGGCGCGGGTGTCGCCGCCGTGGGCCTATCGGCCCGGCTTCTCGAAGCCGCGCGCGCCTTCGGTTTTCTTGCCGTACTGGCCGCGGGTTTCCCCTGGGCCCTCTCTTTGCTCTCCGGCTCCGGCTCGGGTCCGATCCTGACTTTCGCGCAGACCTTCCTCCCCAGTCTCGGACCGGGCGACGACCGTGTGCGCCTCGCTGCTCTCGCATGTTTCGGCGGCGCCTTTGGCCGCACCATGTCTCCGGTGGCCGCGGTGGTGGTTTACTGTTCGGGTCTCGTCTCGGTGTCGCCGATTGCTCTCGCCCGCCGTCTCACCCCGGCCATTGTCGCGGGAGCGATCATCAGCCTCACGCTCGCCTGGATTTAGCCGTTCGAGCGTATTCTGCGCCGCGGTCTCATGCCTCTCACCTGTTTCGCCTTCGCCTCACCCGCTGATCTGATTCCAGAGGAAGCCCGGAAACTTAAATGATCGTCAACTGCGCGGCCTATCAAGGAGGCAAAAAGCTGGCGGATATCTCCTTCGCCGAGATCAGCCAGTACAAGAGCCAGCCGGATTGTTTTGTCTGGGTGGCCCTCAAGGACGTGGAGGTCGAGGAGCTAGCCGTCCTGCAGGAAGAGTTCGATCTCCACGAACTCGCGGTCGAGGACGCGCAACACGGCCACCAGCGGCCCAAGTTGGACGAGTACGGCGCGTCCCTGTTCGTGGTGCTTCAGATCATCGAGCCGGTGGAGCGCGAGCTTCATGCGGGTGAGATCGCGATTTTCATAGGACAAAACTACGTCGTGACCGCGCGCCGCGACTCCCAGCATGGCTTCGCCGACGTTCGCAGGCGGTCGGAGCAGGAGCCGGATCTGCTCAAGCACGGGCCCGCGTACGTGCTTTACGCCCTCATGGACGCCGTGGTGGACCGGTACTTCCCGGTCCTCGAGGCGCTCAGCGAGGAGATCGACGAGATTGAGGAGCGGATCTTCTCGGGCCAGTCCACCCGTGAGCACATCGAGGCCCTTTACGGACTGAAGCGCAAGCTGATGATCCTGGATCGCGCCACCAGCCCCCTGCTGGAGGTGGCGAGCAAGCTTCACGGAGGCCGGGTGCCGCCCATTTGCGCGGGACTCGACGACTACTTCCGCGATGTTTATGACCACCTGCTTCGGCTGAAGCAGAGCGTCGACAGCCTGCGCGACATGGTCATCACCGCCATCTCCGTGAACCTCTCGCTCATCACTATTCAGGAAAACGAGAATACGAAGAAACTCGCGGCTTATGCTGCGCTCGCCGCCGTGCCGACCATGATCGCCGGCGTTTACGGCATGAACTTCGACCACATGCCGGAACTCAACTGGCTTTATGGCTATCCATTCTCCCTCGCCTTGATGGCGGGTATCGACGCGTACCTTTTCTACCGGTTCAAGAAATCAAAGTGGTTGTAGCGGCGAGTCTTCATCACGCTCGAATGGCCAGAGGTGAATCAGGCGGCTCGAAAGCGGAGTCGCCGAACGCCGGCCGCGGCGCACGGGGTCAATAGCGGCGCGTGGCACGCGCTCAGTGCGCCGGGCCGAGCAGGACGGCGTTCATGAAGAGCAGTTCCGAGGCCTGCGAGTAGGCGCGGAAGTTCGGCTCCTCCGCGAAGGCGATCACGTGGCCCGCGCCCAGCGGCTCGGCGATCAGGAAGGCCTTCTGCGCGAACGAGTCCTTGTTCTCCTTCCACACGATCCCGCTGACCGCCAGCTTGTCGGCGGCCGCGTAGACCCCCACATTCGCGCCCTTGTCGAGCTTGATCGGCGTGAACACGCGCTGGCCTTCGACCATCACCTGGAACTCGGCGTCGAGGCCGGCCGACATCCAGTGTTTTGTGTCGAGGGATCCGCGCAGTATGGCCCCCGCGATCACGTCGGGTCTTGGCTTTTCGGGAGTGATGGCGCGGCTGTAGTCGAAGCCCGGCTTGTCGTCCTTCGCCGCATCGGGCTTCTTCGCCTCCGTCGTCTCGTCGCTGCGGCCGTCCTTCAGCTCGGTGTCGGTGGAGAGCAGTCCCACCTTGTCGCGTGACGCCCAGCGCGAGGCCTCGCCGATGGTGATCAAGGTTCCGCCCGCGCGGACAAAATCCTTGATCCGCGTGACGTCGCCCTCACCGATGACGCCCTCGTAGTTGCCCTGGGGCATCACGATGACATCGAACTCTCGCAGGTCGGCGCGACGCACCGTGGATACGCGGACGGCGCTAACCGGCTGGTTGAAACGCCGCTCGAGCACGTAGCGTGCCCACCCGGCCGAGAGAGACGATGTGGGCGTATCCCACATCAGCAGAACCTTCGGCGCCTTCAAGTGCAGGGCCTGGTTGCTTCCGAGAGAAATGCCGCCCTCATCCACGAAGCCGGTGTTGGCGGCTGTGACCTCGACGCCCCACTTCGAGGCGATCGACTGAAGCGTGCCCCGAAGTGTCGACTCGTTCTCGGCCACGCGAATGATGGCGGTGCCGATCCCGTACCTGCGTCCGTCGAGCGAGAAGGCATCGTCGGCCACTCGAACGCGAACCCCGAGGCGGGTAGCTTCCGCGGCGGCGGCCGCGGCGGCCGAACCCCACGGAATCAGGTATGCGACCGAGGCGGCCTTGACCTCGGGCTTCTCCATGTTTCCTGGGTCGAAACGCGAACGCCTCCCCGTGAGCTGCAAATCCGATAACACGCAGTCGACGTCGAAGAGCGCGGGCAGGCTCCAGGTGGTGATGTCGTAGAACTGATCGGGGAGAAGGCGGGCCCGGCGTTCTTCCTGCTTCTTCAGGAACTCGGGATCCATGGCGACGTCCCGGTCGAGGAGATTCCTGATGAGCCGGGACGTGGGCTGGCCGAGAGGGATGATGTACGAGCCGGCAGGGTAGGTTCCGGCGGGAGTTGCGGGGGCCTTGGCCTTGCTTGGTGCGGTGGTTCGGGCTGGGGTGGCCTCGTCAGCGCGGAAGACTTCAACGCCCTGAGCCACCAGGAGACTGGCGAGACGCCGTGCGCGCGAGGGATCGCTACCCGCCCTGAGCACGTACTCCTTCGTGCCGCCTTCGTCACTCGCCGACTTGCGAAACGCCGCGAAGTCGGACAAGAGCGCTTTGCGGTTCTCGGCCGCGGTGAGGGCCGTCCGCAACGCGGCAGTGAAGTGATGGACCACGCCGTCCTTGAACGTGAGATCGGTCCCGTCCACGCGACGAAAGATGAGACCACGGGACGAAGCCTGCTCGAAGGTCTTCGCGATCGAGCCTTGCGCCATCGGCCAGGAGGCGCCGTAGCCCGGGTAGAACGAATCGAACACCTCCCGCATGAAGTACGCGAAGCCGCGGTCGTCGAACTTCGCCGCATTGTTGCGGCCGAACTTCTCGAGCCAGCTGGTCTGGGTATCGGTGCGGAACGGATTCTTCGGGGCGGCCGCGGGAGGGAAGTAGTAGGTGGAATCGCCGCCCATCTCGTGGAGATCGACGGTCACCTGAGGGAAGAAATCGAGGAACAACTTCACCCGTCCCGCGGTCTCCGGCTGCGTGATGGCCAGCCAGTCGCGGTTCAGATCGAAGAGGTAATGATTGCTGCGTCCGCCCGGCCAGGGTTCGTCGTGCTCGGCGGTGAGCGGCCCGGAGTCGGGCGAAGCCGCGCGTCCCTGAAGGTTCTGGAAGTTGAAGCGCGCGCGACCATCGGGGTTCTGCATGGGGTCGATGAGGACCAGGGACTCGCGCATGATGGTGACCGCCCCCGGGTCGTTGTTTGCCGCGAGCAGATGATAGGCCTCGGCCATCGCGGCATCGCCCGACGAGATCTCGTTACCGTGGACGCCGTGAATGAGCCACGTGATCACGGGAACGCGGTTGACGACGGCTTCGAGGTCGGAAGCTGAGAGACCTCGTGGGTCGGCCAGCTTCTTCATGTCGGCCTTGATGGAGTCGAGCGTCGCGATCCGAGGGGCGGTCCCCACGATCATCACCACCAGCGGCCGGCCCTCCCAGCTGCGTGCGTACTCGACGACCTTCGCGCGGCCGCCTGACGCC
>JANLWV010000335.1:0-2971 GCA_031364765.1 Vicinamibacteria bacterium | reverse complement strand
TGACGGAGAAGACCTCGCGTCCCTGCTTCGCCGCATTGGCCGGTTGCCGGGGCACAAGGCGCTTGATATCGCGCGCGGCGTTTGCGCCGGCCTCGCCTCCGGCCATGACAAAGGGGTTATTCACCGAGACCTCAAGCCCACGAACGTGATGATCGACGGCCGCGGGCACGCGCGCACCGCCGACTTCGGCCTGGCCGCGCTCGCGCGCAGCGGCGCCGTCGCCGACATGTCAGGCACGCCGCAGTACATGGCGCCTGAACAACCGTCCCTGCGCAGCGACGTATATGCGCTTGGTCTGGTGTTGCACGAGATGCTGACCGGAAAGCGCGTTTTCGACGCGAAGTCGCTCAACGAGCTGCGGGCAAGTGTAGGCGAAACAAGCGGGGTTGGCCCGTCAAATCCAGCTCGGCCCGGTTGGTCTGGACGCCCATCGCCAAGCCATCGGAACCCGAATCTCGCCCCGCGGGCTGGCTGGTTTGCGCTCCAGAGAGGGCCTCGTCACCTCGTTCCGGCCCACCGCGCAGGCCACGCCGCCCCGCGGGTCGCCCCATGCTGTCCCTGGCGGCTACGCTGCTTCGTCTCCCCCGTAGCCGTGGCTTCCTGAGATCTCCTCCTCGTTACCGAGCGCATGAAGGCGGAGCACTCGGCTCTTCCAGTGCGGCGGGCCACGGTCTGGAGAGCGGCGCGGCACTTCGGTGGTTTCCCCCACCCCAGCGAGATAGCGGAGAACGTTCCCAGGTTCCTTGATGACCGCGAGCAGCCTCATACGCCCCTGGCAGGATGGGCATGTGAACACGTCCGCGGCGAAGGTGCGAGCGAGAAGTTCCGCCCACGGGCGGTATACGTCGAGAGGCCCCATGCGGTCAGGCTCGGCGCTCGCCGGGGCGGACTCGAGGGGATCAGGCCTAGCAATTCACGTTCATCTCCGCCTGGGTCGCATCACGGACGCGTACGAGTACGCCGCATTGTCGACTGGCCCCTCATAGAGCGTTTGTGCTCAGAGGCGTATCGCACGGTTTCGGGAGCCCGGTGATGCTTTGGGCTTGGCTCAAGTCCTGGCGCCTGGTTCGACTCCGGTCGGCGGTCTTTGAGTTCCGTGCAATGCGCCGTAGGGTATGTTCGCGAGGGGACGGTCAGCGCTGCCGGCCCAAACAACGAGGTGTCTCATGGGTACTCTGAGCGGCGTTTTTCTTCTTCTCCTGGCCGCCCAAACCCAACCGGCGACTGCGACGCCGACTCCAACACCCGATCCTTGGCTCGCGATTCGATTCATGGCCGGCGAATGGGAGGGCGAGTCGGAGGGCACGCCCGGCAAGGGCAACGTCAAGCGCAGCTACACGTTCGTATTGAACGACAAGTTCCTGAACGAGCAGAACGTCTCGACCTATCCGCCTCAGCCAAAGAACCCCAAGGGCGAGGTTCATCATCACTGGTCGTTCTTCAGCTACGACCTGACTCGACGGGCGCTCGTCCTCCGCCAGTTTCATCAAGAAGGCTTCGTCAATCAGTTCGCGATGACTCCGCCAGCCGCCGGGCCGAACGTCATCGTCTTCGAGAGTGAAGCGCTTGAAAACATTCCGAAAGGCTGGAAGGCGAGAGAGACGTACGAAATCGTTTCAGACAACGAGTTCGTGGAAACCTTCGAGATCGCTTCCTCCGGTCCCTACGAGGTCTACAGTCGGACGCGATTCAAGCGGGACAAGTTCGGGCCGTTACCAAGGCTCTTCGAAGCCCTCGATGCGAAGCCCGGCGCCCGTATCGCCGATGTCGGGGCGGGCGACGGCTTCTACAGCCTGCAACTCGCCGGCGTTGTGGCACCCGGCGGTCGCATCACCGCGACGGACATCGATTCCGCGGGACTGGCGCGACTTCGAACAAAAATCGAAAGCGGAAAAGTCGTGAACGTCGATGTGGTATTGGGCAAGGCGGACGATCCGCTCCTTGAGCCGGGCGCTTTCGACGCCGTCCTGATCCGCAACGCCTACCACGAGATGGCCGAGCATCAGTCCATCCTGCGGCACATCCACGCCGCCCTGAAGCCCGGCGGCCGCCTCGTCGTGGCCGAGCCGATTCGCGAGAACCACCGAAAGATGAGCCGGAGCGAACAGGTCGCTCTTCATCACATCGCATCGGAGTTCGTGGTTTCCGACCTCCTGGCCGCGGGTTTCGAGATTCGCCGGCGCGACGAATCGTTTGATCCCTTCACCGACATGAAGAATCCCGGCGGCTACTGGCTTATCGTGGCGATCCCGACCGGGAAGTAGCCCGCTGGATCTCTCCGTCTCGGCGTTCAACCAGGCCCGAACGCGCCCTGGCGCCAGTTACGCTTATCAGCTTCTCCGGACGATCACGAGAACGAGTACGCCGTATTCCAGACTTCGGCGGACGTCTCACGAGCACGACGCTGAAATCCGATAGGCGAACGTCGCGCCCGCCACTCCTCGGGGAGCCTGCGGCTGAGGTCTTCGTGGATATCGAAATTGGTGCATCCCCCTGACGCCCTATGCACTACTTCAAATCCTCGGCGATTGCGGCGAACTGCTCCAGCGCGGCTTCGAGATCCGCGGTGATGTCCGCGGCGATGACCTCGGGCGCCGGCAGATTCGCACTATCTTCCAGCGCCTCGTCCTTCAGCCAGAAGATGTCGAGGTTCACCTTGTCGCGCTTCGCCAGTTCCTCGTAGGTGAAGCCCTTGAAGCGCTCACTCTCTTTCCGGCTGGTGCGGTCCTTCGTGTTGTAGCAGGCGACGAACTCATCCAGATCTGAGCGCTTGAGGGTTCGTTCCTTCAGCGTGAAATGCTGGTTGGTGCGCAGGTCGTAGATCCACAGCTTCCGCGTCCACGGCTTCTCCTGTGCTGGCTTGCGGTCGAAGAAGAGCACGTTCGCCTTCACACCCTGGGCATAGAAGATGCCAGTGGGCAGGCGCAGCAGGGTGTGAACGTCCGCCTGCTTCAGCAGCTCGCGGCGGATG
>JANLWV010000293.1:0-3631 GCA_031364765.1 Vicinamibacteria bacterium | reverse complement strand
TCGGCCACTACGGTCCGCAGTTCATCCGCATGGCCTGGCACAGCGCCGGCACGTACCGCACGTTCGACGGGCGGGGCGGCGGCGGTCGCGGCCAGCAGCGCTACTCGCCTTTGAACGCCTGGCCCGACAACGTCAACATCGACAAGTCGCGCCGCCTGCTGTGGCCGATCAAGCAGAAGTACGGCCAGAAGATCTCCTGGGCCGACCTCATGATCCTCACCGGCAACGTAGCCCTCGAGTCCATGGGCTTCAAGACCTTCGGCTTCGGCGGCGGCCGCGCAGACACGTGGGAAGCGGATCAGGACGTTTACTGGGGCGCCGAGACGAAGTGGCTCGAAGACAAGCGCTACACGGGCGACCGCGAGCTTGAAAAACCGCTCGGCGCCGTGCAGATGGGTCTCATCTATGTGAACCCGGAAGGTCCGAATGGCAGCGGCGATCCGCTGGCCGCGGCACGGGACATCCGCGAGACCTTCGCGCGCATGGCCATGAACGACGAGGAGACCGTGGCGCTCATCGCCGGGGGCCACAGCTTCGGCAAGACGCACGGCGCGGCCCCGGAGTCGCACAAAGGACCCGAGCCGGGAGGGGCTCCGATCGAAGAGCAGGGACTGGGCTGGACCAGCAGCCATGCGTCCGGCTTCGCGGGCGACGCCATTTCCAGCGGTCTCGAAGTGACGTGGACCAAAACGCCGGTGAAGTGGAGCAACAACTTCTTCGAGAACCTGTTCAAGTTCGAATGGGAGAAGACGAAGAGCCCCGCGGGCGCCATCCAGTGGGAGGCCAAGGGTGCTGAAGCCATCATCCCGGACGCGCACGACAAGTCGAAGAAGCGCAAGCCGACGATGCTGACCACCGACCTGTCGCTGCGTGTCGACCCGGTCTACGAAAAGATCTCGCGCCGTTTCCTCGCGAATCCGGACCAGTTCGCCGACGCCTTCGCGCGCGCTTGGTTCAAGCTGACCCACCGCGACATGGGCCCGATCACCCGTTACCTCGGTCCCGAGGTTCCGAAGAAGGAGTTGATCTGGCAGGATCCAATTCCCGCCGTCAATCACAAGCTGATCGGCGAGAAGGAGATCGCGGCGCTCAAGGCCGGGATCCTCGTGTCGGGCCTCTCGGTTTCGCAACTCGTCTCCACCGCCTGGGCGTCGGCGTCCACGTTCCGTGGTTCCGACCGGCGTGGCGGGGCCAACGGCGCGCGCATCCGTCTCGCTCCGCAGAAGGACTGGGACGTCAATCAGCCGGCCGAGCTCGCCAAAGTGCTGAAGACGCTCTCGGGAATTCAGAGCGCTTTTAACAAGACAGCGAAAGGCGGCAGGAAGGTTTCGCTCGCCGATCTCATCGTCCTCGGCGGCGGCGCGGCCATCGAACAGGCTGCGAAGGACGGCGGCAAGACCGTCAAAGTTCCCTTCACGCCGGGCCGAATGGACGCGTCGGAGAAGCAGACCGACGTTGCGAGCTTCGCGTTCCTCGAACCGACCGCGGACGGCTTCCGCAACTACCTCCAGGGGCGCCATAAAGTGTCCGACGAGACGTTGCTCGTCGATAAAGCGCAGTTACTGACGCTGACGCCTACAGAGATGACGGTTCTCGTGGGCGGCCTTCGTGTCCTGGGCGCCAACGCCGGTGGATCGAAGCATGGCGTGTTCACGGCGAAGCCGGGAACGCTGACCAACGACTTCTTCGTGAACCTGCTCGATATGAGCACGAAGTGGAAGGCCAACGGCGACGTGTTCGACGGCCATGATCGGAAGACGGGCAAGGCCAAGTGGACGGGCACGCGCGTCGATCTCGTCTTCGGCTCGAACGCCGAACTGCGCGCCCTGGCGGAGGTCTATGGAAGCTCGGATGGGCAGAAGAAGTTCGTCTCCGACTTCGTGGCGGCCTGGACGAAGGTCATGAACCTGGATCGCTTCGACTCGGCGTAGCCAATCGCCGGCGCTCAGGAACGGTTTCCTGGGCGTGAGAAAACGCGGTACTGTTCCGCGCATGCTGAGGGCTACCGATGGCGAGAGCGAGGCGTCGTCCGCCTCGACCGCGGACGATCGCGAGCGGCGGGTTCTGGCGTGCGCCCGGTGCCGGCGCGTGGTCACCTCGATGGCCGAACGGACCGAGATGAACGGGGCGCACGAGCACGTGTTCGTCAATCCCGATGGCGAGCGGTTTCGGATCGGCTGCTTCGCCGACGCTGCTGGACTCCTCCACGTCGGTCCGGCGAGCCTGGAGTGGACCTGGTTCGCAGGCTACACGTGGCAGAGCGAAGTGTGTGCTGGCTGTCGCGGCTTTCTGGGCTGGCTCTACCTTCAGCGCGAGCACCGCTTTCACGGCCTGGTGCTTGACGGACTCATCGAAGTCGACGAGAACTGAATGCGGCTCTTGCGCTTTGTCGCGGCACTGCTCGCGACGAGTCTCACCCTTGCCTGCGGGTCGAGTCCGATGGCGCCCTCGCCGACGTCGACCGGCGCTCCTGAAGTACCCGTCATGGGGAGCGCGCGGCTGAGCGCGTCGCAACTCGTGGCCTGGTACTCTCGCCGGCAGCCGCAGCCCGCGGGCGTGTATGGCGCGACCGAGCCCGTGGAGGCTTTGGCGTCGTACTTCATCGAGGAAGGCGCACGCGAAGGTGTTGCCGGTGACGTCGCCTTCGTTCAGAGCATCATCGAGACGGGATGGTTCAGGTTCAGCGGAGCGGTGCCGGGGTCGAAGAACAATTTCGCAGGCATCGGTGCTGTGGACAGCAGCCCGGGAAACGCGGCCTCATTCCCGGATGCCCCCACGGGCGTGCGCGCCCAGATCCAGCACCTGCGCGCCTACGCCGATCCGACTGCTCTGTCGTGCACTGTCCCGCCCCTGCACGCGCCCTGCGTCGATCCGCGCTTCGCTCTGGTGACGCCGAAGGGCCGGGCGCCCTTCTGGAATCAGTTCGGGAACGGCGTCTGGGCGACTTCTCCAACGTACGGAAACGACATCGTCGCGAGGTATCAGGAGGCGGTGAACTTCGCCAACGCGGGACTTTGACGTCCGAGGCGAAGCCCGGAGGGCAACCGCCTCGGGAGTGGTGAGGCCACGCGGTCGTGCCGTGGGCGAACGGCGAGAACACGTCGATCTGGACTTTGAAGACGCCGCTGGCCACGGTCGGATCGGGGGCGAGTTGGGTGCGGACCGCGGCTTCGTCGGGGACGCGGAGAACGAGCAAACCGAGTTCGCCGAAGCGCGCGCCCAGCAGCGTGCCCTCGCGTCTCAGACCGGCGATGTTGGCGCTGTGTTCATGCCGATCTGGTCGTTGGGGGACTTTGCGGCATCCCACGAAGGACCCGTGGAGAGGCGGACGGCGTAGAGGCGGGGCGGCGGCGTAGCGGGCGAAGGTGCTTGAGCGAGTGCTACGACGGTGGAGACCAATGCGGCGAGGAGGATCATGGGAATAGGGAACACCAGGAGAGAGGAATAGCGTCGAATCACGGGCTCGTGCCAGTGCTGATAGCAAGGAGTGGTATCGGATAACGTGCCTTCCTGAAGCGCTAAGCTCTTACCGTGCTTCGATGACTGCGCAAGCCAGGCCCAATCGCTTCCTCCCTGGAATCGTCGCCGTCTACGGCCTGGTGTTCGTCGCGACCGCCGTAGCACCTCGCGA
>JANLWV010000287.1:0-3235 GCA_031364765.1 Vicinamibacteria bacterium | reverse complement strand
CCTCAAAGAAAAGGGGTCGACCCACGCGCGCGAATACCTCGCGCTAGCTAGCGGGCCTGCTGGGCCGCCAACGACATCCACCGGGCCGTCCGCCTGACGGCGCTTCGCCGGCGCTGTCGAAGGGCGCTAGCATTCCACCAGGCATCAGTCCTGCGAACGGAAGACCGGGATGCCCGCTCAGGAGTCATCACCGTGGAAAACATCATCCAGTTGCATATCGAGAAGCTGCCCGAGGGCGTGTACTTGGCCACGAGCGACGACGTGCAGGGTCTCGTGGCACAAGGTCGTACGATCCAAGAGACCATTGAGATCGCGAGAGACGTGGCCAAGAAGCTGATCGAGGCGCAGACTGGGGCCGCGCCGCTCCCGTCGGCGAGCGAAGTCTTCGATTATCCGATGATCATCGCCATCTAAATGGCGCGCTCGCCGGCTTCCGCTATCGAGACATCATCAAGCGGCTTAAGCAACTCGGTCTGGAGTTCCATCGCCAGGCCGCCGGCTCGCACGAGATCTGGTTCAACCCGGCGTTGAACCGCTACACCACGATCCCCAATCACCCAGGCGACATGCCCGAGGGCACGCTGCGCGCCATCCTCAAGCAGGCAGGCATCGACACAGAGACATTCTTCAGGAAGGAATGACCCAATCGCGCCTTCAGGCTGTCGTGCGTCACGGTTATCGCCCTTGACGATGTAGTCGATGACGCGCGTCGCGCGGCCGGGATGCCCGTTGCGATTGGGATGCGCGAGAGTTGCTTCTGATCGATCAGCTGCGTCGCTCCCGTACGAAAGCGATCGCGCCCCAGCCGGCCCACAACACCTCGATACCCTGACCGCTCACCGTAAGTAGACCGGGCCGCACGACGTTGTTCTCGGCGGCCTTGGCCATGTTCGTTGGCGTCCTGGACACCGATCCCGAACCCCAACCCGTCCGTTCGTCGTACCCGACGCGCAGCCCGGGTCCGTCAGACTCTCGCGGCTTGAGTCGCGAACGGCTCAACGGAACCGAGCCTCAAGCTTCGAGAGCATCATCGCCGCGCGAGTGAACAGCGCACGCGCCAGCGCGGGGACGCCTTCGAGCCCGAGGGCCGACGCGAGGTCGAGGATGGCGACGCATTCCATCGCGCTACCAATAGTTCCGAGCCGCGACCATCGGGGCCTCCCCCAACTGCGAGTGGCTTCAGGGGACGGCCTCACGCCCTGGGCCGCGATGGTTCGGAAGCAGAAGATCCACATTGACGCCAACCCCGCCGCAGCCTGCATCCGGCGTGACCGCCCATCGAGTCACGACCACCCGCGCGGCATGGCGAAACCCGGATCTCGGCACGCTGACAGCGGAGATCTTTGGTGGCTGGGGCCCTGCCTCCCCTGCAACGTGGGTCAGGACCCGGCCACCCAGAAGATCAACCTTGACTTCGCGATTGAAGCGCGTCAGTCGATCAAGAATCTCGAAGCGATCCTCAAGGCCGCCGATCTTTCCCTCGCTGATGTCGTGAAGGTGAACGTTACGTCCCGACGTCGCGAAGTACGACGCCTTCAACGCGATCTATGTGCAGATGATGCCCAAACCGCTTCCCGCGCGGACGTTCGTTGGCGTCGCCGCCCTCCCAAGCGGCGCGCAGATCGAGATCGCGTTCGTCGCCGCGAGGAAGTGACGGCCGCACGCCCGATAATGCCGTACATCGCGAGCCATCGACGGACTTCGTCGTGACTGTTTGCTGGAAACCCACATTCCGTCACCCCGGCGAAAGCCGGGGTCCAGGCACAACGAAGAGTGCTCGAAATTGGCCGTTCTCGCGTGGGTTTCTCAGCAGAAGGGCGTCGGACCGCTTCCGCCGAGGCGATCTCGCAGGCTTGGTGGTCGGGGCTCGCTGCCTTACGGCGACTGCGGTTGAATGTCCGCGGACCCCGATGGGGCAGCGCGCTTCGGCATCGGCTGCATTCGGACCATCTCATGCGTGACGTACTTCCGAAGCCAGTGAGTGAAATACGAGGACGCCGGCAGCGGGCGGCTCGTCCGCCACTCGAGCAGGTACCACGGTACTTTCGGATTCTCATGATGATGGATATGCCGGTTGACGTTGAACATCGGCACGACGGTCCTGTATTCGTTGGCAAAACCAGCGTCACCAGGCTCGCTGTTGTGCTCGACGGTGTCCCGGAGCGACATGGGAACGATGACGGTAAATGCGACGACCGCGAAAGTGCGCCACACCATGTCCACGTGGCCGGACAGAGCCCATGCCAACACCATGACCAGCGAAAGCGCAAACCCCATGAAAACGCGGCCCCGCCGCACGTACGGCTTCTTGGGGCGGGAGGCATCACCGGCCGACAACACGTGGCGCACCGCGTCAATCGTGGCGGCCAAGCCAAACCCACCACCCCCGAATGCCCCGGCGTCCCCATGCGTTCGCTTCGCATCGGGAGCAGGCACATTGAGCCATCGGTGGTGAGTCAGGTGCATCCCGCGCGCTACCTCAAGCAGCCCGAACGTCATCATGAGGCCATCCCAGAGGGTCACCACCGCATGGCTGTGGCGATAGCGCGCAAATGGGGCGCCGTGGATGTATTCGTGCACGAGAATGCCGACGCGGTGCGCGAGGAACACGCATGGAACGAACGCTATCCAGAACGGCAACCGAGACAACAGGCCGTAGAACAGACCGGTGACAGCCAGGAGGGTTCCGTGCGTGATCAGGGGCGCGTGCCTGCCGCGCAGGAACCTCCGCAGGATCGAGCCTTCCGAGCCGGGCTTCGTCACTAGGACCTTCCTACGCAAAGCCGTGTGGGCCCGTGAAGACACGCGTTCATGATCCTTCCCGCAACCTTGCCGCCTCGGGGGCGGGCTGCCCGAACTCGCGGACCGCGATCGCAAGGCGGCCGAGATCATCCGTAGAGACCCCAGGGAACACCACCGGGAGGTAGAGAATCTGGCGCATGACCTCTTCCACTTCAATCGGCGCCGCGTAATTCCCAACGGTGGGCACGGGCACGGCGTACAAACTCCAAGTGCCACGCGTCGTATCGAACCCGCGACTCCAGAGATAGCGCGCGAAATCGTCGGGCTGTCCTGCTTGAACCGGGAACGTCCAGAAGGAGTGCGTCGCAGCATTCCGGCCGGGGCGCTTCAGGTCTGGCATCATTTGAATCGCCGTCTGTGACGCGGCGACGCGCTTCTTGACCTTGTGTCCATCGAACCGCATCAAGCGCCGGCGCAGCAGAGCGAGTTCTCC
>JANLWV010000284.1:0-3103 GCA_031364765.1 Vicinamibacteria bacterium | reverse complement strand
TCGAACGGCCTCCGGCCTTCGCAATGACGGACGCGGCCTTGTCGTACACGTGATCGTCCGTAGAAACTCCGGGCTTTAGATGCGGGCCGGGTCCGTACTTGTACACGGCCGTGGCGTTGCGAAGTCCCCAGGCCTACTCCTTGGCCTTTTCGATCTTCTTCACAAGACGAACGATCGTCCCGCCTTCCGGCGGGAAGATGTATTCGACTTCGGACATGAAGGCCCGCATGAAGAAGAGGCCGCGGCCGGCGGCATTGAGGAGATTCTCCGGAGCGACGGCATCCGGGACAGCATCGGGATTGAATCCGGCGCCCTGATCCTGAATCCACACCTCGATGGCGCCTTGGGAGAGGCCGAAACTCACGTTGACGCGCTTCTCGGGATCGAGCTTGTTTCCGTGCTTGAGGGCGTTCACCACGCACTCGCGGACGGACACCGAAAGGTCGTGCACACCGTCTTCGTCGAGGCCACCCGCCGCGGCATAACGGTCAATGAAGGCCTGGATGGCCTCGAGGATCTCCATCCGGCTCTCAAAGTCAATGCAGACGGTTTTGGGGCGGGCCGCCATGGCTAGCGACGGAGGATATGCCACACCGGGCGGATATTGCGATTTGAGCGACGCAGAAAACCGCTAATCTTGAGGCTCCATGAAAGTTCGCGCGGCACGCTCCTTCCGAGGAACTTTCAGCATGCCGGGTGACAAATCCATCACCCACCGGGCCTTCCTTTTTGGAGCCTTGGCCGAGGGCATCACCACTATCGAAGCGGCCTCCGGAGGAGACGACTGCATGTCCACCAGGAGGTGTCTCGGAGGCCTTGGCGTCCGATTTGACTCCGAGCCGGACGGTTCGATCAGGGTTCACGGAACAGAAGCGCTTCGGCCAAAGCCGACGCTTCTGGACTGCGGGAACTCAGGGACCACGCTCCGTCTTCTGATGGGCCTCCTCGCCGGATCGTCGGTCGAGGCTGAGCTTGCGGGAGACGGGTCGCTGAACCGCCGGCCCATGGAACGCGTGGCCAAACCACTCCGACTCATGGGCGCCCGTATCGAGACCACGAACGGCCGGCCGCCCGTCCGTGTGCTCGGCTCAAGGCTCCGGGGCGCCGCCTTAACCCCCGAGGCGGCAAGCGCGCAGATCAAGAGCGCGATCCTTCTGGCTGCGCTCCGTGCTCTGGGCACCACCACGATTGACGAACCGATAGGGACCCGCGACCATACCGAACGGATGATCGTCTCGTTCGGAGGCGCCATTCGACAGCGGGGAACCAGAATCGAACTTGATGGACCTCAAAGACTCCGAGCGACGCGCGTCCTCGTACCCGGCGACCCTTCGAGCGCCGCCCCTTTCATCGTGGCTGCCCTGCTGCTGCGAGACTCCGAGGTCACCATCGAGGGCGTCCTCCTGAATCCTCAACGCGTCCGTTACCTGGATGTCCTCCGGAGGATGGGCGCAAACATCGAGATGGAGATCACGTCGACCGCAGGCGGCGAGCCCCAGGGCCGGATCGTCGCGCGTTCGTCGGAATTACGTGGGATCAGCCTGTCCCCCGAGGACGTTCCAGCAGTGGTCGACGAACTCCCGATCCTGTCCGTCGCGGGCGCCTTTGCCTCGGGGACCTTCGACGTGCGGGGCGCCTTGGAGCTGCGGATCAAGGAATCCGACCGAATTGCCTCCATGGTCGAAGGGCTTCAGGCCATGGGCGCACGAATCGAGGAACGCGAGGACGGCTTCTCCGTACAGGGCGGCTTGAGGTTACGGGGCGCCTCGGTGAGGAGCCACGGCGATCATCGGATCGCCATGGCCCTTTCCATAGCCGCGCTTTGCGCTCACGGCGACTCGGAGGTGTTGGGGGCTGAGGTCGTCTCGATTTCCCTTCCTGCCTTCTTCGACGAACTCCGGCGAGGAACCGGGGCTTGAACCTGCCCTCGCGGATCGCCCTGGTCGGCTTCATGGGCTCGGGCAAGTCGACGGCAGGACGGATTCTTGCCGCCCGCATCGGCTACCGCTTCGTCGACACCGACGACGAGATCGAATCGCGGGCTCGGGCCAAAGTGAGCGAGATCTTCCGGCTCCAGGGAGAGGCCTTCTTCCGGAACCTCGAGGAACAGGCGATCCGGGATCTGCTTGAGGCCGATGGCCGGGTCATCGCGACCGGCGGCGGCGCTTTCGCCCAAGAGGCGTGCGCCGAAGCCCTCCTAGCCCGCGCCTTCACCGTCCATTTGAAATGCGATTTCGCCGAAGCCTTCCGCCGCGTGGCGGACCTCGGTGGGAGGCCGCTGGTCGACCGCGGCGAGATTCAGGCACGGGCCCTTTATGCGGAGCGAAAAGACAAGTACTCTCGCGCCCACGTAACTGTCGACACGACCCATCGCTCCCCCGATGACGTGGCGGCCGAGGTTCTTCGTCTCCTGCCCCACCCGTGACCCTGGTTCACCCATGCGCTATCTGATCCTCTCGGACATACACTCGAACAACGAGGCGTTTGCGGCGGTCATGAATTCGATGCGGAGAAAACGCTGGGACAAGGCGGTCTGTCTCGGGGACATCGTCGGCTACGCCGCGGAGGTGAACCAGACCGTCGATCGCCTGCGCTCCATCAGGCCCCTGACCGCCATACGTGGCAACCACGACAAGGTCTGCTCGGGCGTTGAGGGAGAGGAAAGACTCGCCAAGTTCTCGCGATTTGCCCGAACCTCGGCGGAGTGGACGAAGCAAAAACTCACCAGAAGCAACCGGCACTACCTGAGCACCCTCCCGCAAGGACCCAGGATGGTGGACGGCGCCTTCGCCATTGCCCATGGATCGCCGCTCGACGAGGACGCCTACATCTTCAGCGATCTCGATGCGCGGAGGGCTTTCCTGGGCACCGACTTCCCCATATGTTTCATCGGGCATTCCCACCTCCCCATGGTCTTCTCATTTGATGGCTCGGAAGTCGAAATGCAGATGGCGACGCCGCCGGAGTTCAGACTGAAGCTCGACCCCAAGAAGCGTTATCTCATCAACCCGGGCAGCGTCGGCCAGCCTCGGGACCGTTGCCCTCTGTCGTCGTTCGCCACCTACAACAGCGAAACGCGACTCCTGAGAATTCACCGGGTCGG
>JANLWV010000252.1:0-12952 GCA_031364765.1 Vicinamibacteria bacterium | reverse complement strand
GCTCGGCCTCGCGGTCGAATTTCAAAACGATGACCCGAAGCTCGTCGCCCACATTGACGACTTCCTAGGGATCGTTGATGCGGCCCCACGACATGTCGGTGATGTGGAGAAGGCCATCGAGGCCGCCGAGGTCGACGAACGCGCCGTAGTCGGTGATGTTCTTGACCACGCCGGTGAGGATCTTGCCCTCTTCGAGAACTTCCAGAGTCTGCTGCTTCTTGCCCGCGTTCTCTTCCTCGAGGACGGCCTTGCGCGAAAGCACGATGTTGCCGCGCTTCTTGTTCACCTTGATGACGCGCATCCGGATGTCCTGACCCTTCAGGGCGTCGAGGTTGCGAACGGGGCGGATGTCGATCTGGCTCCCGGGCAGGAAAGCGCGGACGCCGATGTCGACGGCGAGGCCGCCCTTGACCCGATCAAGCACTCGGCCGGTGATGATGCGGCGCTCCTGATAGGCGCGCTCCACGTCATCCCATACCTTCATCTTCTCGGCCTTTTCGCGAGAGAGGACGATGTAACCGTCGCGGTCTTCCGTGCGTTCAATAAGAACGTCGACCTGGTCGCCCGGCTTGACCGTGACCTGGCCGGTCTCATCCTTGAACTCATCGGCGGCGATGACGCCTTCCGATTTGTAGCCTACGTCGACCACGATCATCATGGGCGTCACGCGCAGTACGATGCCGCGCACCACCTCGCCTTCGGCGAGGTTCCTGAAGCTCACGTCATACATGTCGAGGAGACGTTCGTACTCCTCGGCGTCCATCGGGGTCGTTGCGTAGGGGTTTTGTTCGACGTCGGACATGGGGTTGGGGTCAGGCCTCTTCTATTCTTTAAATTTTCTTCCGCGGTCTCGGGGCCGGCGCACTCCAAAGTCTTTGGAGGAGCCCACTTTCGGGAAGCAGGTGATTCTACGCAACGCCTGCGCGAGCCGTCAAGGTAAGACAGGAAGCCAAAAAAAGAGTTGTTTAGAACTTGGGTCGTCGTTACGGAATTCCGGCGGAGGATCGTAACGCGCATGCCGGTCGAACAGATGAACCCAGTACGAACACCGACAGGGGTTCACGCTCAGCCGGAGCGTGGCCGCGATGAGGCCAGCGCGGGCCCGAGAAGCCCGGAGTCTCCAGATGAGCTGAATCCGTTGAAAATCTTACTCACTTTAGGTTAAGATCTAATCGAGGGTGATTAACACCATAGGCGCGTCAGTTTGTATTTAAATATTGGAGTTCAAGTGTGACCAGCCCGATGAATGGCGCCGACACCGCCTGGATGCTCGTTTCCACCGCCCTCGTCCTGCTGATGACGCCGGCGCTCGGCTTCTTCTATGGAGGCCTGGTCCGCGGCAAGAACGCCCTCAACACGATGATGATGAGCGTATCGGCTCTTGGGTTCGTCGGCCTCGCGTGGGCGCTCCTTGGCTACTCGCTGGCGTTTTCGACCGGCTCGGGTTTCGTGGGCGGCTTCTCACGTGTCGCCCTTCGAAATGTCGGTCTCGAGGCGCAGGGATCGATCCCCCACATTCTCTTCATGGCTTATCAGGGGACGTTCGCCATCATCACCGCCGCTCTCATATCGGGCGCCATCGCGGAGAGGATGCGTTTCTCCGCGTACCTGATCTTCATCACGCTTTGGAGCGTCGTCGTCTACGCGCCGGTCGCGCACTGGGTCTGGGGCGGGGGCTTCCTCAGCACGATGGGCGCACTCGATTTCGCCGGAGGCACCGTGGTCCATATCAATGCCGCGGTCGCCGCTCTCGTCGCCGCCTCGATGATGGGGGCGAGGAAGGACTACGCGCGCCAAGCCATCCTCCCCCACAACGTGCCCTTCACCCTTCTCGGCGCTGGCCTCCTGTGGTTCGGTTGGTTCGGCTTCAACGCCGGCAGCGCACTCGGCGCCAACACCGGCGCCGGCCTCGCCTTTGCGAACACTCTCCTCGCCCCCATGGCCACGCTCGTGGTGTGGACGCTCCTCGATCTCAACCGGACTCGGAAGGTCACCGCGGTGGGCGCGGCCACCGCGATCGTGGTCGGCTTGGTCGCCATCACCCCCGCCGCGGGCCTCATCAGCCCGCTCTCCGCGATTGTCCTCGGAGCCATCGCGGCCCTGCCGAGCTACTTCGGTCTTCTCTTCCGGGCCCGCACCCGGCTGGATGATTCGCTGGATGTGGTCGCCGCTCACGGTCTCGGCGGAACCGTGGGCGCGCTTCTGACCGGCGTCCTCGCAGAGAAGGCCTGGGGGGCGCCGGTGGACGGGCTTCTCTTCGGCAATCCCCGACAGTTGGGCATCCAGGTGGTGGCGATTCTTGCCGTCGCGGCCTACTGTGCCGGCGCATCATGGGCGCTCCTGAAGTTGGTCAACGCGATCGCCCCTTTGCGGGTTTCAAAGCGTGAGGAAGGGCTGGGCCTTGATGTGAGCCAGCACGGTGAAGAGGCTTACGTCCGCGGAGAGGGCGCTTTGCTGATCCTGCGCGACGCGCTCCCGGAGGCCGCCCTTCCCCTAACGAGCGCCGCCGCGGCGAGCCTGACGGTGGTGGGAGGCCAGTCGTGAGGCTGGTGGTGGCCATTGTGCGTCCCGACAAACTGAGTGACGTGCTCGAGGCTCTTTTTCGCGCCGAGGTCCGGGGCTTGACCCTGGTGCCTGTGCAAGGGCATGGCGGCGAGACGGAACACGTCGAGACCTACCGCGGAACCAGCGTGCGTATGGAACTTTCGGAGAAGGTCAGAATCGAGATCGGCGTGAGCGACCATTTCGTCGAGCCCACGGTCCAGGCCATCCTGGCCGCGGCCCGCACCGGCGAAGTCGGCGACGGCAAGATATTCGTGCTCCCGGTCGAGAAGGTCTACCGCATCCGCACGGGCGAGGAGGACCAGAGCGCGGTGACCCCGTTGTTCCCTCGCCCCGAGGAAGGCTAGCTATCTCTGAACACGCTTGAAGCCGAAGACCTGCTTCCCTTCCCCGCCGTCGAGTTCCGCCTTGAGCGAGCCGTCGGGCGTCAACGAGTAGCGAATCAGCTTGGGGTGATCGTGCTCCGGGTTCTCAAACGTCGCGGACTTTCCGTCTGAAGCGGTGAGCTTGAACTCTGTCTTGGGCCTTCCCCCCGGCTGGGCCACGTAGAAGATGCCGTCCTTGCGAAACTCGATGCGCAGGAACTCAAAGGCGATGGCGCGATCGCCCTTGATCGTGCGGGACACACCGAGCATCAGCCCGCCGGACTCCTCGGTCCAGCGCTCCTCGAACTTCATCCCCGGAGGACCGCCTTCCCAGGCGCCTTTCATGAAGGCCAGATCGGCGGGGCCGGCGGCCGCGAGGAGGGTGAGGGCAAGAGCTGCAATCATGGAGATCTCCTTTTTGCGAACGCCGAAAATCGCGGTTGAAATGGGCTTGGTCATGGTAGCCGCAATCGAGCGCCGCCTGCGACGAGGCCAGCGCGTCCTCCCAATGTGCCTGCTCGAATACGCGCTGGAAACGGATCAGGGTGAAGCGCTTCGGCCCAATGCCGGCGGCGGCTTCGAACCGGCGGCGAACTGCCGCTATCCTTCCCCTTCCGATTTCACGGCTCGCCGCAGACAACGCGGCGCCTCATGAGGACCTGACCATGGACAAGAAAATCATTGCCGTTCTCGGCGCTACGGGCGCGCAGGGCGGAGGGCTCGTACGCGCCATCCTGGACGATCCGAATGGAGGGTTTGCGGCCCGCGCCCTCACCCGCGATCCGAACAGCGCGAAGGCCAAGGAACTCGCAGCCCGCGGCGCCGAGGTCGTGGCCGTGAACATCGACGATGGCGACTCGCTCGCGCGCGCGTTCGCTGGCGCTTATGGAGCCTACTGCGTGACCTTCTTCTGGGATCACTTCTCCGCCTTGAAGGAGGCAGCCGAGGTCGAGGCCATGGCGAAGGCGGCGAAGACCGCGGGCCTGAAGCACGCCATCTGGTCGACGCTCGAAGACACCCGCCTGCTGGTTCCGCTCGACGACAACCGCATGCCAACCCTCCAGGGCAAATACAAGGTTCCCCACTTCGACGGCAAGGGCGCTTCCAACCATTTCTTCACCGACGCTTCGGTGCCGACCACGTTCCTCCTCACCTCCTTCTATTGGGAAAACCTGATCTATTTCGGAATGGGGCCGAAGAAGGGCGCCGATGGCAAACTCGGTTTTGTTCTGCCGATGGCCGACAAAAAACTCCCGAGCATCGCGACGGAGGACATCGGCCGCTGCGCCTACGGGATCTTCAAGGCTGGCCGTCAGTACGTAGGCCAAACCATCGGGATCGCAGGCGAACATCTGACCGGAACGGAGATGGCGAAAGTTCTCTCAGGCGCTCTCGGACAGGAGGTCGTCTACAACTACGTGCCGCCGGAGATCTATCGCACGTTTGGTTTCCCGGGCGCTGATGATCTCGCCAATATGTTCCAGTACAACCGCGACTTCGCCACGGAGTTCTGCGGGGCGAGAGACCTCGGCGTTTCGCGCTCTCTCAATCCAAAGCTCCAGACCTTCGCGCAGTGGCTCGCGGCCAACCAGGACCGAATCCCGCCAGGCTAAGGCTCTACTGCGGGATTCCCCTGCCGGTGTGGCAGTCGGTGCAGGTGGCTTCTCTGAGGTCGCCCATGTCGAGGGGATGGACGAACTCGTTTCCTGGGAAGCGCGCGGAAGCCTTGCCTTCGCGCTGGCTGCTCACGGAGTGGCAGTTCTGGCAGTCTTTCGGAATGATCTTTCCCTCCGCGCTCTTCATGTTCCCGCCGTGACAGCGATAACAGCCCAGCGAATAGAAGTGACCGATATTGCTCGGGAAGGTCTCCCACGACGCTTTCATCTCTGGAAACACGTTCATCCGATACAGCCTCTGAAGTTCTGACGCAGCGGAGTTGATCTGCGCCCCCTTTTGTTCCTTCACTTCAGGGTAGGTCGAAGCGTAGAACGTCTGGATCTCCCTAGCGATGGTCTGCTCGGCCTCCGAAGACGTGGCATACGGGCGTCCCAGCACGTCGATCGCCTGTCGCTTCAGGAACGGAAGCGACAGGTCAAGCCGGCCGTGAAGCATGGACGAGTTGACGGCGCCATCCGGCGTTTCGAAGCTGTGGCCGATGCGGTTGTGGCAGTCGGCGCAGTCCATGTTGCGACGGGGGGCCTTCTCAATCTGCTCGGGGGTAATTTTCGGATCATCGACGCGGTACTCGGTGACTTTCCCATCCTGCTTCGTCACCTTGACCCACGGGATGATCTGCAACGCTTCATCGAGATACGCAAACTCGATCTGCATCGCCTGATGCGCATGGATGCCCTCGACCCGTCCGCCCGGCGAGCCGCCGCCGACGTTCAGAAATAGATCAATCTCGCGGGGCGTATTGGCCTCATCGGAAGCGTAGTGCGCGAAGGTTTCGAGCTTTTGCCCCACGAAGCGACCCTTGGAGTGGCAGGTGACGCACGTGCCCGTGGAATGGGGGAGGTTCCTGATCGGAGTGGGGATGGGACGGTGAAACGAGTCGGTCATCGCGGCCCACATCCGCTTGACTCCGGAGGCCTTGGCTTCCGCGTATCCGGAAGCGCCCGGACCCACGTGGCAGTCGACACACTTGACCGCGGCGTGGGGCGACTTCGCGAAGGCGGTGTATTCCGGCGACATCGAGGTGTGGCAGGTGGCGCCGCAGAAACTCTGTGATTCGCTGACCTCGTAGGCGTGATAGCTGCCGACGGCCGAGAGCGGCACGAAGATCGCCAAAAAACCGACTCCCGCCAGAAACCAGCGGCGGTGCCTGCCCAAATTGAGATCCAGCACCGGGAGAGTCGAAACGGACACTCCGGCGGCGGTAAGGCGGCGTCGTCTCTCTCTCACCATGCCCAAGACCACGGCCGAGCCGCCGAACAGCATGATGGCGGGAAAGAGGACCCAGGCGAAAATCCCCCAATAAGGATTGCTGCGGGTCGCGACACGGTCGAAGGCCACGAAAAACAGAATGCCCGCCGCGCCAAACAGGGCGACCGCGGACCCGGCCCAACTCAGCCGGTTGCGAAAGAGGCTGGGCACAACCTACTTTTTGGTCTCGACGAATTCCTTCAGGCAGGTGACGTCGACTTCCTTGGCTTTCTTGGCTTCCTTCATCTTGATGAGGAAGCTACCCCTCTCGTTGTGACTCACTTTGGCCTTGACCGGAAGTTTCTCGTTGTGGCAGTAGAGGCAGTTGGTCGCCGGGAAACCTGCCTCCTTGGCCTTTTTCTGGATGGGCAGCGTGGCGTTGCTGGGAGCCGCGCCGGCCAGAAGGACGCAGGCGGTCAGGATCAGGGCGAGAGGCTTGTTCATGGTCTGGTGTTCCTTTGATTTTCTCGAAGTTCGTTCGGCAATTTTATTCAAGTTCGCCTCAGAAGCGGTAGGTGAAACGGACGTAGGCGACTTTGGCGGTGTAGTCCCCGTCATTGGCGGCCAGGAAGAAGGACGCCGGTATGTAGTTGGTCAGGCCGGTGGAGGCCGCGTCCTTGATGTTGTAGTCCTCGACCCAGCCGCCCAGGGAGAAGACCCAATCGGTTGCGAACTGGTATTTCGCTTCCGCTGAGAGCGTGCCGATCTTGGTGTCGTCATACAGCGGGATGCTTTTAATCCCTCCGATGTTGACGCGGGCAAGGGAGGGAGCGCTGCCGGGCGCCGAGAAGATCGAGTTGTTCCCATCGACCTTCTGATACTGCCCCGACACATTCAGGAACCACTTGTCGGGCACGAGGATGAACTCAGCGCCGACACCCACGGAGCTGGTCTTGTCGTCAACCGTGGAGGTCCAGTTGTCGATCGGGTTGTTCGAGGGCGTGGCGCCGCTCTGACGGCCCACCTGGAAGTTCGCGAGCTTCTCATAGCTGTAGAAGGCATAGAGGTTCGCCTTCTCGCTGGCCGCGATGTCGAGATCCACGGACACGGTGTCGAACTTCGCGTTGACGAGACCGAAGAGGCTCTCCTTGTACTCGTCCTTGGTGCGGAGATAGCCGACCGAGAACGTCACCTTGTCGTTCGGGGAGAGAGAGGCCTGGGCGCCAATCCGGTCGATGTCTTTCTTGGCCTGGTCGAAGCGAAGGTTGCAGACCGTGCCGGCAGGGCACAGAGGCTGACCGTCGCTCTGAAGCGTGGTGGGAGACACCGCGAAGAGGTTCGCGGGCGCGCCCGGTTGCTGAAACGAGGCGTCCTCGGACTTCTCGATTTCGAGGCCGTCAAAGTCGCGGGTCGCTTTCTCGTAGCTGCCACGGAAGATCAGCCAGTCGGAGGTGTGGAGCACGGCGGCGATGCTGGCGCCGGTTTCCTTGGTGTCTTCGGTCTCCCGGAACGTACGCTCCATCTTGATGTGCTTGAGACCGCCTTCGAGAGAGAGGTCGCCGAATCGGTAGCCAACGGTGGCATCGAATCGATCGTTCTTATAGCCGTAGGGAACGCTGATCCTGGGCAGATCCTCCCAGACCCCGTCGAAACGAACGTAGCCGGGGAACGAGAGCCGCGGCGTCTTGTTGTCCATTTCGTAGGTCCGATACCGCGCGGTGAGGGAGAGATCGGTGGCGGGCTTTGAGGTGAAGTAGAGATTCAACGAGGTGATGTCGGCCTTTCCGTCGAGGCGACTGGCGGGAAGCGTCCCGACATCGGTCGCCCGCAGAGGCGACACGATCGCGGTGTTCGTGGTGTAGGCAAGGAACGGAGACTTGTTCTGCTTCCACTGGCCCAGGGATACGTCGGCCGAGAGCCGGGTGCGGCGGCTCATCTTGAACATCACGGACGCGTTCGCAATGACCGCCTCGTTGTCCGGGGGGAGGGACATCCGGCCGGATACCGGTCCGCCGATCGAACCCGAACCGGGCGCGGTGTACGCGGAAGCGTCGGTTGAATCGGTGATCCGGAAAGGGTTGTCGAAGGTGAGCGACTGGATTCGGTTCCCGAACTGGTTGAAGTGCACTCCCGCGCGCAGGACGCCCCACTTGGCTTCGTACTGGCCCTCGGCGCCGAAATCCTGGGTGAGGTAGTGGAGCGGCTCGGGCAACTCGACGACGTTGCCGAAGCCGAACGCCGTGCCCGATGCGGCGCGGGAACCGGTTCGGCGTTCGCGGGCGTAGGTGACCCTGAACTCCACCGGATCGCTGGGCTTCGAGATGAAGGTCAGGTTGCCTCGTTCGCGGGTCAGTTTGACGTCGACCTGGTTTGCGGCCGCAAGCGACGGCGACACGAGGTTCAACAGGAACGGGTAGTTGATGCGGCTTCTCGGCGTGGTCGACTCAAGGGTGGTCTGGAACGACTGCCGCAGAGTGTCGCTCATCCGCCAGACGCCCGGGCTCGTCTCCTGCAGGAGGGTATGGCCTCCGTTGCCGAAGTTGTGCGGAATGCGGTTGTAGTCGCCTTCGACGTTCCACTTGTCCTCGCCGACCCGCATCCGGAAGCGCTGATCAGTTTGCTTGATGTTCTCGCCCAGGAAGTCATAGCGGAGGCCGTTCTTCTTCCCCTGGAACCGAAAATAGGGGGCGATGACGCCGTTGGGAACGTCGCGATACTCCATGAATTTCGACGAGATTGAGTTGCTGTCGGTCTGCTGGGCGCCGAAGGAGACGGCGCCCGACTTCCAGTCCTCACTCATCGGCGCCGCTGGTTCGGCCTGGGCGGCTTCCTTGGGCGGGGTCTTGTCCTGAGCCGAGGTGAGAGCGGTGAGGGCGGTGAGGGCGGTCAGGGTGGCGGCAAGCTTGATGGTTTTCATGGCTACCTCCCGAGGTACGGCCCTGATGGATGGTTGCTGCCATGCACGTTTTGATGGCAGTTCTTGCAAGCGTGCTCCACCGCGCGATTGCTGACCGAGGCTCCACTGAGGGCGTTGTTTCCGTCGTACAGGGTCCCCGGATGACGGGTGTTGAGGTGACAGCGTTGGCAGAGGAAGGGGAGCTTCGCGACAAGAAGCTTGTCGTGGTTCGAGCCGTGCGGATCGTGGCAGTTCGCGCAGTTCTCACGAACGGGGGCGTGTTCCCACAGGAAGGGACCGCGCTTCTCCGTGTGGCACGTGTAGCAGGTTTCGTTGACCCAGGCCGTCTTCAGCATTTTCGGCTTCGAGCCATCGTGCGGGTTGTGGCAACTGCCGCAGTCCAATTTGCCTTCGCGCACGGGATGGTGCGAAGACCGCATCGTCTTGGCCCGGATCTGCGGATGGCAGCCGAAGCAGGTTTCCGAGTCTTTGACCGTCTTGAACTGCGAACGCACCGACTTGAAACTGTGGACGCTGTGGCACGAGATGCAGCTCACATCCTTTCGGTCGTGAACGCTGCCCGCGAAATGACTCCGGTCGCCCTTTTCGTGGCAACCCAGGCAGATGGCGGTCACGTCCCGCGCGGCCATCTTCTTGACCGAGGGGCCCGGCGTTTCGAGTCCCTCCGCCCGGCCCTTGGAGTGCTCGATCGACTTGGCCCTGTCGTGGCAGGTGGCGCAACCTTGCTCCACGCCGCCGTGCTTTGTCTGCTCCATCTTCGTGACTGCGGGTTCGTGGCAAGCCTTGCAGTCGGTGGCGTCGAAGGGGGCCTTGTCGTCGGAGGAACCGGTAGTCGAAACCGGCGCCTGAATAACGGCCACACTCGGGCCCGTCGCTTTGTCTGGCGTGCGGGCCAGGGACACGCTGGCGAGGAGGGCGAGACCCAGCAGGCCCAGCGGTGGTGTCCAAAGATTTCGTCTCATGTCTGCACCCTTTCCCTTCCAGGAACCAGAAGCCTTGTCTTTCAGTCCTCGAGTCCTCGCTGATTCTCGGCGGGACCACGGACCCAGTCTGTGCGGCATCGAACCTCGCAAGTCCCGTGGTCTCTTGACGTACTTCGCCATGGCTGTGTCAGTATTGCCTGAGGTGAGACCCCAGAGAATGAGCCGAACGACCCCTTCGGTTGATGCAAAGGCATCAAACCACCGTCCGAAACCTGCTGATCTGTTGGATTTGCTGTCTTCGGGCGAGCCTCCCGCCTTCGCCAACGACCAGAATCATCGGATCATTTTCTGGAACAAGGGGGCCGAGCGGTTGATGGAGCGGACGGCGGCTCAAGCGCTGGGCCGTTTGTGCCATGAGGTTTTCTGCGGCCGGGATCCTTTCGGCAACCGGTTCTGCGGCGAAACCTGCACGGTCGGCGACGCCCTCAAGCGGCATGAAACCGTGAGCCGCTTCGAGATCAAAACAGGCGAGCGGTCCCGCTCAAAGTCGCTTGGCATCACCATCATCGAGATTCCCGACCCCCGCCCCGGCTGCTTCACAGCCGTCCATATCCTGGATCAGGTCGATGAGAAGAGCCGGCTCGCCCGGGAGCTCGCCCGGCTGCGCCAGGTCAACGGAGCGGTTTCTCATTCAGCACTGTCGGCCGATGGCGGCGTTCCAATCCAGCTCCAGTGGCAGGCAAACACGGCCCAGGCCCCGGAGTTGAGCCCGGGCGTCGCCGAGCAGCTCTCCGCCCGCGAAATGGATGTCCTGCGGGCCGTCGCCTCAGGACAGGCCAACAAGGACATCGCGGATTCCCTTCACATTTCGGTGGCGACCACGCGCAATCACGTCCAGCACATCCTCAAGAAGCTGAACGTCCACTCCAAACTCGAAGCGGTGGCCCTGGCCTTTCGCCACGGCTGGGCCTGAAACCCGGCCGCTGCGGGGCGACGTCAGCTTTGGGGAGGCTTGCCCTTCTCGATCTCACGTAGCTTGAGAACGAGCCCGGCCATCACACCGGCGATCAGCACCAGGGACACCGCGAGACCCATCCTTCGCTGCCGCAATTCGGCGAAGGCACGCTCGCCCGCGGTGACCGCCGCCTCGGCCGAGCCCACGCCTTCATGGACGGCGGCCATGAACCGCGCTTCGTCGAAACTGTGGACGAGGACCCTGGCCTCAACCAGATGATTTTGGCCGGTGCGCAGCGCGAAGCGGTCTTCGCTTATCTCCACCCCCGCGCGCTCGGCCCGGTCGAGCATGGTTTGGGCCTCGGCCAGCCTTGCGCTCAGCCCCTGGATGGCCCGTCCCATACCTTCCGCGGACTTGAATTGCGTGGTCTCGGGTCCGTGGCAACTGGTGCAGGTCGATTTGGGCCCGATACCGAGCATGTCGTCGGTTGGCCGATGCACCGCGTGATTGTCGTGGCAGGCGACGCACTGAATGGCGGGAGTGAGGTTCAAACCCGGCTTCTTCTTTTCGGTTTCGCGGTACAAACTTCCCTCGCGGGTGTGGCAGGATCCGCAGACTTGGGCCACGGTTGAAACCCCTGGGGGGGCGGCTCCGTGGCTGCCGTGGCAGTCGTTGCATGTGGGGGCGGAAAGGTCGCCCCCCTCATAAATGGCTCGGGCGTGAACGCTCGTTTTGTAGGCGGTGGCCTGGCCGGTCTCGAGACCATAGCGAACCATGAGTTCGGCGTCGTTGTGGCAGCGGGCGCAAGTGTCCGCCACGCGCGTCGGATGGACGGTGGAACGCGGGTCTTTGATCCCCCGGATTCCGTGAACCCCGTGGCAGTCGATGCAGACCGCCGTCCGGTCATCCCCCTTCGCGTTGCGCTGACCATGGACGGAGGTCCGGTACTCGCTCAGCTGGTCCACCCGGATCTGGGGATTGAACTTCTTCATGTAGGCGGCGTCGGCGTGGCAGCGCGCGCAGAAGACCGGAGTCTGGAGCCTTGTGGGCTTTTCCTTCCAGCCTTTCCGTTCATCGTGAGCCGCCGAAGGATCTTCATCGCCTCCCTTGGTCGGGTCGCCGCCATGGCAATCGTGGCAGGACAGCCCTCGTTGCATGTGAATGTCGTCCAAGTGTTTGGTGGGCTCGAGGGCGGCCCCGTCCAGTTGTTTGTGGCAGAGAATGCAGCTGCTCTCCTGCTTTGAGGCCTTGGGCGTGCCGGGAGTGTTGGCGTCTTGGGCCAAGCTCCACGAGGCGCCCGCCATCGTCAGGAACGTGACGGTTAACCAGGTTCTCATGATTTCAGCCTCGCTGCGGCCAGTAAACCATTGCGGTGGCGACGGCCATGTAAAGCAGGGCTACCCAGCCCCCGACGGCAAAGGCTCTGGACACTCGGTTTCCGGGCTTGGGCGTCCGATCGAGAAACGGCACGGCAAACCAGACGATGCCGGCGGCCGTGATGGCCAGGATGCCCAGCACCTCTCCCTCAAAACCCAGGATGTGAGGGGGCAGCATCTTCAGGGTCTGAAACATCCAGCCGAAATACCACTCGGGGCGAATCCCCGCCGGCGCGGACGCGAACGGATCGGCCTTCTCCCCGAGCTCCCAGGGGAAGAGCGCCGCTAATCCCGCGAGGACCCCGAGGGCCCCGCACCAGCCGATGGCGTCGCGCAGAAGGAAGTTCGGAAGAAACGGGTAAGAGCGCAGCGGCTTACCCGCGCTCTCGGCCTCGGCCTCAACCTTGGGCGGCACGCTCATTCCGTGTTTCTGGACGAAAAGCAGATGAGCCCCCAGGAACACCGTGGTCAGGGCCGGGAGGATGGCCACGTGGATTCCGTAGAAGCGTGTGAGGGTCGCGCCGGTGACCTGGTCTCCGCCGCGCAAAAGGCGCAGGGCGAACTCGCCGACCAGCGGAAGCCGTCCGGCGACTTCGGTGCCAACCTGCGTGGCGAAGAAGGCGAGAGTGTTCCAGGGCAGCAAGTAGCCCGAGAAGCCGAAACCCATCATCAGGGCCAGCAGCACGGCTCCAGAGAGCCAGGTCAGCTCGCGAGGCTTTCGGAAGGATTTCAGGAAGAACGCGCTGAACATATGGAGGAAAAGCACGAAGACCAGGAGGTTCGCCGACCACGAGTGGATGGATCGAATCAGCCATCCGAAAGGAACCCGGGTCATGATGAACTGAACGCTCTCAAACGCTTCGCCGGCGGATGGGCGGTAATACAGCAGGAGCAGAATCCCGGTGCCCACCTGGATGCCGAACAGGAAGAGAGTCATCCCTCCCATGTAGTACCAGATGGAGTGGCGGTGGAGAGGGATCTTCTTCTCC
>JANLWV010000232.1:0-4193 GCA_031364765.1 Vicinamibacteria bacterium | reverse complement strand
CGGCCCCCGTCGCCTGGTGTTATCGGTTCCCACCAGCCGATCCGGCGCCCTATTTCCTAGAAACTCGATGCCCAGGCGTGTGATGTGATCGGCGCCGCGAGTGACGTTGCGAACGATGGCGCCGGTCGCGAAGTCTCCTCCGACTTCCACGACCGCAACCCTGTCGCCTTGTTCGAGGTCTGCCCAGCTCGTGAGAATCCGCATGCCGTTGCGGGACAGATCGTGGGCCACTGTTCTCTCTTCTTTCTCCAAAGCACCGTCCGGTCCGAGCTTGCGGAGGACGACATCCGTAGGGAGGTGAATCCTCTCTTCCTTCCGGGCGTCCTTTTTCGGCCGGGCCGGCGCCGGGCTCTCGGCGGCGGGGGAGGCGGCCGGCGTTTCCATCGCGACCGTCCTCAGAGTCTGGGCGAATTCCAGGGCCGACGCGAAACGGTCGCCCGGCGCCTTGGCGAGGGCGCGACGCAAGGCCGGCACGAATTTGCGCGGAACCCTCGACCCTGGCTCCTGGTCGAACGACGGCATGTCCTGGATCTGTTTGAACAGCGTCGCCATGGGGCTGGCGCCTCGGATCGGAACATCCCCGGTGAAGAGTTCGAAGGCGACGATTCCGAGAGCGTAGACATCGCTTCGAAAATCGAGCGCGTCGCCCCGGCATTGCTCGGGACTCATGTACTCGGGCGTGCCGAAGGACTCGCCGGCCGCCGTCTGGCCCTGGGACAACAAGTCCTTCGCGATGCCGAAATCGACGAGCCGCACCACACTGCGCTCGTCCCGCGAAGCGTTGGCGGTCTTCAGGTCACGGTGCAGAATGCCCACGTCGTGGATCGCCTGCAGGCCGGAGGCGATCTGGAGCACCGCAGAGAGGGCTTCGTCCTCAGGGAGTCCCTTGGGTTGCTCTTTGAGAGTCTTCTGGAGATCCTGCCCGGTGAGGATCTCCATCGAGATATAGCCAAGGGGCCCCTCCTCGCCGTAGTCGTGGATGCGGCAAACGTTCGGGTGGGAGACCTTGCGCGCCAACTTGATCTCGGTCCGGAACCGGCGCACCACGTCGGCGCTCGCTGACAGGTCGGTCCTGAGAACCTTGATAGCCACCTCCTCCTCCAACAGGCGATCGAAAGCTCGATAGACGAGGCCCATTCCTCCCTTGCCGAGTACCGCACGAAGCTCGTAGCGGGAGGCGAGAATCGAGCCCAGGGCGAGCGTGCTCAGCGAACGGCCGCAGGCCAGACAGGCATCGGCGCCGGCATCAATCGGCGCGGCACACGCCGGACAGTCCAGGGTCATTGGAGAAAGGACACGAAGAGGCTATTTACAACCGCCAAATGAGGGAAGCGGAAACGAGGGGAAGCCCGGAGTCTACCCCGGCTCCGCACCAGGATCGTCTCTTTTCACTTCTCCAGGTCGCTCGCTCGCACGAGCGCCTCCTTGCCGAATTTCTCCCGCACCTTGTCTCGGAGTGCGTCGATCCGAGCGCCGCGTTTCGGGGCGTCCTCCTCAAACAGCGACCTTTGGACCGGCTCCGCGAATCCGGAAACGCCGATGCCGAGGAGACGCACCTTCAAGGATCCGTGGACCTCGCCGAAGAGCGCCGTCGCGGTTTCGAAGAGTTCGGAAGCGATGTTCGTGGGCGCCTTAAGCGAGCGTGCGTGCGTTCGTGTCTTGAACGTCTCATCGCGGTACTTGAGTGTGACGGTGCGCCCGGAAAGCGACTCGGCCCGGAGGCGGCGAGAGAGCTCATCGGCAAGATGCAGCAGTTTCTTTCGCAGGGCGCCTTGATTCCCCTCATCCGCGTCGAAGGTATGTTCGACCGAGACGCTCCTGGCCCGCCCGGTGTCGGCGACTACGGGCCGATCGTCTTCACCCCGGGCCAGGCGCTGGAGGTCGAGGCCGTGCGTGCCCAGGAGTTTCGTCATCCTGGCGTCCGCCAGCTGGCCGATTGTGTGGACTCCGAGTCTGGCCAGACGCTCCTCCATCTTCGGTCCGATTCCCCAGAGACGGCGCACGGGTAGCGGAGACAGGAAAGCGCGCTCGGTTCCGAAAGGAACCACCACCAGGCCGTCGGGCTTCTTCAAGTCGGAGGCGATCTTGGCGATGAGCTTGGCCGTAGCCACCCCCACGGATGCCGTGAGCTGGGTCTGCTCGCGAATCTGAGCCTTGATTCTCCGGGCGATCGCCTCGCCGTCGCCAAAGAGTCGGACGCTCGCCGTGACATCGAGGAAGGCCTCATCCACCGAGATCGGCTCGACCAGGTCGGTGAAGGCGTCAAAGACCGCACGGAGGACCTTCGACACCGCTGTGTACTTGGCCATGTCGGGCGCGATGAAGACGCCGTGAGGACACAGGCGATAGGCCGTGGAAATCGGCATCGCGCTTACCACTCCGAACTTCCGGGCCGCGTAGCTCGCAGTCGAAACGACGCCACGTCCGGCTCCGCCTTTCGGAAGCGCGCCGATGATCACCGGCTTTCCACGCAACTCCGGACGGTCCCGCTCCTCCACCGCGGAATAAAAGGCGTCCATGTCGACGTGAAGAATCGTTCGCGGCGCTTTCGTTTTTGGTCGGGTGGCTCGGGGCATGGCGTGCTTCGATCGTAAACGTGGTCGAAGCGTACAATCTCTCGTGAAAGTGAAGGAGATAACGCGAATGAGGATGGACAAGACAAGGGTGGCGGCGGCGGCTGTCCTCACCCTTTCGCTCGCAGCACCTGGTTGCGCCCAGGCGAAGGCGGAGAAGGCCGACCAGAAAAGCACGATCGCAGCGACGGCGCCGATGCCGAAAACCGATCGCATGCCGATGGCCGAGTTCAAGAAACTCCTGGCCACAAACGACGTCGTGGTGATCGACGTGCGGAGCCATGACGCCTACCTGGGCGGCCATATTCCGGGAGCGCTGTCGATGCCTGAGGAGACGCTGTCGGCGGCCGCGGCGGAGAAGCTCAAGCGAATGGGCAAACCGATCGCGACGTACTGCTCCTGACAGGCCGAACACACTAGCGCCCGTGCGGCGCAGACCCTGCAGAAGATGGGCGTTCCCGCCCAGGCCATCGTCGGTGGACTCACCCAGTGGGTCCAGGAGAAGAATCCGGTGAAGCCGGGCGCCGACGCGAAGTAGGCGAGGAAGCGGTTGAATGCTCCCTTGCGTGTGCCATACTTGAGAAAAGCTAGCCCACGTGTTCGAGGCAGCCCCAGGTTGTCTGAGCCCGTTGCCATGTTCACTTTCAAAAGGAATTCCATGACCACGAAGATTTGCGCTACCGTACTCGCGTTGGCGGTCGGCAGTCTGGCCGCTGCCGAACCGAAGACCTACGTCGTGTCGGCCGCCCGCTGGGGCGCCGCCCAGAATGCCGCCGTGGCCGCTGCGGGCGGTCAGGTGTCCTTCCAGCATGACGGCGCCGGTCTCGCCGTGGTCACCTCCGAGAACGCGGACTTTGCGACCGCGCTCGCCGCGTCCGGCGCGGTTCAGAGCGTCGACGAAGACATGACGGTCCAGTGGCAAGAGCCCACGAACTTCGTCGAACTGGACGAGACCGTGGTCAACCCGAACAACGACACTTTCTACACGAACATACAGTGGGCGCCGCAAGCCGTCGAGGCCCCAGGGGCCTGGGCCGCCGGGTACACCGGGGCGGGCGTGCGGGTCGCGATAGTTGACGGCGGGATCTTTTCCACTCACCTCGACCTTGCCGCGAACATAGACGTGGCCGCTTCCCGGTCGTTCGTTCCGGGCTTCGCGTTCAACCAGGACACCGGCACGTTCTGGCACGGTACCCATGTGGCCGGCATTGTTGCGGCAATTGACAACACGACCGGGGTCGTCGGGATCGCACCGGGCGCGACGATCGTGGGCGTAAAGGTCCTGCATGCCGGCTCCGGCTCGTTCGGCGCGGTCATATCGGGGATCCTGTATGCGGCCACACCGCTGAGCGCGGGCGGCGGGGGCGCCGACATCATCAACATGAGCCTCGGCGCGGTGTTCGCGCGCGGCGGCGGCAACACTGGCGCGGGCCCGCTCGTCGCGGCGATGAACAAGGCGGTTAACTACGCCGATCGCTATGGAGTTCTGGTCGTGTCCGCGGCCGGAAACAGCGCTCTCGACCTGGATCACACCGGAAGCGTCATTGCCGTCCCGGCGCAGTCAGGCAGCGGTATCGCGGTGTCGGCCACCGGCCCGCTGGGCTTCGGCCTCGGGGCGAC
>JANLWV010000218.1:0-1780 GCA_031364765.1 Vicinamibacteria bacterium | reverse complement strand
ATGAGCGCGGTAACAATGAACCCGCCGGGATCCTTCCCGGGCATGAGGAACTTCGCGAAAACGCCCACAAGCAGGCCAAAAATGGCCTGTCCGATTAGATGAAACATGGATGTGCCTTTACTTGTTAGGGATGGTGAGCTTCTGGCCCACCTGAATCAGGTCTGGATTCTTGAGGATGTTCTTGTTGGCTTCGAAGATTTTCATGGAGCCGCCCGCATTGTCGTAGGCGCTCTTCGAGATTTTCGGGAGAGTGTCGCCGGACCTCACCGTCCAGATGCCGTAGATGTCTAACTTCTCGGTCCGGATGTCGGCTTCAACTTCCGTTTCAAAGCCGGCGTGTTTCCTGATGGCGACCCAGATGGCGTCCTTCTCAAGCTGGTAGGGGACGGTCGCCCACAACTTGAACTTGCCGCCTTGCTCCATGGAGTTGACGTCCTTGGCCCCGAACGTCCCTGCGAGTGTGACGAGATCGGCGTATTTGTCCTTGAGACTCATGGCAGGACTCCTTGGAAACGAAGCGAGCTTGGAACGCGAGCAGTTTAGGCCGTGCCCCGGCCCTCATCTGTGCTCTGCCGCACGAACGCTTGAAGCGGGCGATAATCACGGTCACATGACGCTTGCTCCCGCCCCATTCCGCACTCTGGGACTGTCCCAGCCCACCCTCGAGGCCCTCATCCAGATGGGCTACGATCATCCGACCCCGTGCCAGACGGAGACGATTCCCCCCGCCCTCAAGGGTCAGGATCTCGTGGTTCAGTCACGCACCGGCACCGGAAAGACCGCGGCGTTCGGCATTCCTCTGGTGGAGAAGGTCGACCTCAACATTAAGGGGGTTCAGGGGGTGGTCCTGGCTCCCACCCGCGAACTGGCGGTTCAAGTGGCCGAGGAAATCGGCGCCATCGGCAAGGGACGCGGGGTGCGCGTCGCCGCCATCTACGGCGGGGATTCGATGGAGCGTCAGATGGATCTCCTCGAAGCGGGAGTTCAGCTCATCGCGGGAACGCCCGGACGCGTCCTCGACCACCTCCGAAGGGGCACGCTCGATCTCAAGAACCTCAGGATGTTCATCCTCGATGAGGCCGACCGGATGCTCGACATGGGGTTCGCCGAGGAGATGCAGAAGATCGTCGCGTTCGTGCCGGAAGAGCGCCAGACCCTTCTCTTCTCCGCCACCATCCCGGCGTCGATCAAGCACCTCATCTACAACTTCCTGAAGGAGCCGGTGTGGCTGCTGCTTTCGGAAGACAAGGTGTACGTCACGGATGTCGAGCACGTCTACTGCATCGTGCCGCGCATGCGGAAGGAACAGACGCTCTATGACCTGCTGCTCTGGGAAGAGCCGACCTCGGCCATGGTGTTCTGCAACACCCGCGAGGAAACGCGCCAGGTCCACGAGTTTCTCCAAAAACGCGGCCTGCCCTCCGAGATGCTGTCCTCCGACCTCTCCCAGAGCAAACGCGAGCGCGTGCTTCAGGCGTATCGCGACGGCAAGATCAAGGTTCTGGCCACCACCGACGTCGCCTCGCGCGGCATCGACGTGGACGATGTTTCCCACGTCTTCATCTTCTCCACCCCGGATTCGCCCGAGCAGTACATCCATCGCGCCGGCCGGACGGGTCGCATCGGAAAGTCGGGTCGCGCCATCAGCCTGCTCTCCGCCCACGACCTAATGAACTACAACCGGCTCGTGAAGCGGTACCACATCGAGGTGAAGGAACTCCGTCCCCCTTCGTCCGACGACGTGACCAGACGGACCGCCGAGCGGGTTCTGGATTTGATC
>JANLWV010000171.1:0-3982 GCA_031364765.1 Vicinamibacteria bacterium | reverse complement strand
GATCCGCTCAAAGCCACCGTGGGAGATATCGAAAAGGCCGGCGGCAAGGCGGCTTTCGCGCAGTGTGATGTGCGGGACTCGGGTTCGGTCCGCGCCGCGTTTGATTCCGTCGAGGGCGCGCTCGGACCGTTGAATGCGCTCATCAACAACGCGGCGGGAAACTTCCTCTGCGCTTCCGAGGATCTGTCGGACAATGCGTTCGATTCGGTGGTCAGGATCGTCCTGTACGGCACATTCAACTGCACGCGAGAGATCGGACGGCGGCTGATCGAACGGAAGGCCCCTGGCCACATCCTCTCCATCGTAACCACCTATGCGGAAACAGGCTCCGCATTCGTTCTCCCTTCCGCTTCCGCCAAAGCCGGAGTTCTCGCCATGATGCGGTCCCTGGCCGTCGAGTGGGCGACCTACGGAATTCGGGTGAACGCCGTGGCTCCCGGTCCCTTCAAGACGGAGGGCGCTTTCTCACGCCTCCTGGTGGGCGAACTCGAGAGGCAGGCTCTGAAACGTGTTCCATCGAAGCGCTTCGGGGATCACGACGAGCTGACGAATCTGGTGGCGTATTTGCTGTCCGATGCGAGCCCCTACCAGACCGGCGATTGCGTCACCATCGACGGAGCCGAGGGCATTTTCTCGGGCCAGCAGTTCGCCGGTTTCGCTCACATCGACCGCGCCTCCGCGAAGGAAATGATGTCGGCGATCAAACCAAAGAAGTAGGGGCGGGAGGCGCCACGTTCACGCGCGCGCCAAACAGGTGCAGCGAGCTCGGTGGAGCGGCAAGACTTACCAGGATGCGACCGAAAGTGGAAGCCGGATCGGCGTGAGCGACATCGTGCGCGTCCATGATGGCTCGGATCCAGGCCGGCAGCGCCCCTTCGCTTTTGGTTCGCGAGAGGAAAAAGTGTTCGGCGACCAGAAGGTGGGCCACCGCCAGGCTCAGTTCGTCCAGCACGGGTCTTCCGCCCGACCCGAGGTTTTCGATGGCCGCGCGAAGGACGTGGTAGGCGGGTGTGAAGAAGGGCTCGGAGTCGATGTCGAGCGCCTTGCGGCGGCCCGTTCCGAAGTGGAGGCCCTCGGTAGAGGGACCGAGGCCGTGAACATGCAGAAGCAGGCGAAGAAGGCGGAACCGCAGGCCGAGGCCCGAGGTCGCCCCGCGTCCGCGGGACACCAGAGGCACGGTCGAGGCGAAGAAGAAGCCGCGGAACAGAAAGCGAGCCATTCTTGGATTCGTGGGTGGCGGATCCACGGGCTTTGTGACGGCAAACTCTCCTGTGAGTTTTACATACTCCTCAAACTTCAGGCCGTCCAGCTTCAACACCCGGTGGCGCGTCCAGTCTTCGACCAACGCCGCGATACGCCTGAGGTTGCGGCGGAGCGAGAACGTCGGTTCGTGGAGATCGAGAAGGCGCCTGAAAACCCAGCGCATCGATTCGAGCAATTCCGAATCAAGCGGAACTCCCCCCACCCATTCGAGCGGCCGATCGGCCGGCTCGTTCGCTTTTCGCCAAAGCCGGGCCAGGGAACCGATCTCCTTCTGTTGGGCGTCAAGGGAAAGGCCGTCGTTTCGAACCACCGTGGGGCAACACAAGCTGGCCCTCACGCGCGTTTCGCCCGAAACCGCGTCGAACGAGAACGGGAACATCTGACAGGTGAGGGGCTTGGCGCTTCCCCCGAGTTCCTCATGGATACGGCAGCGGTTTTCGGCAGAGAGGAAGCCACAGACTCCGTCGGAGCGTTTTCTAATGCGAAGGAGCGATGAGCCCGCAAACTCGAATGGCGAGGAGGTGGCGCCCGGCTCGGCCGAAGTCGATTCTCGAAACCAACGCGCGGCGTTTGTGGCCTCGTAGTGCTGCCTCTCGGCATCGGTCACCACGATGTCGAAGGCGCGTCGGCAGCACTCGCCGCAGCTACGGCAGGAGAAGTTCTGCTCAGCATCGAAGGCCAGGGTCATGAAGACGCAAGGCTAATCGCGCCGACCACTTATTGACGTAAGGTGGCGGTCTTTCCTAAACTGATCGTTCGCCCTCGCACGCTGGGAGATCGTCCAACGGTAGGACATGCGGCTCTGAACCGTAGAATCGGGGTTCGAATCCCTGTCTCCCAGCCATCGCTTGAGGGCGAAGCCCTCAATGCGATGGCAGGTAGACACAGAGTCGGCGCATCGCTGCGCTCAGCACGGTTAGAACACGTAGCGCACGGCGGCCTGAATCGTCCTCGGGATGTACGCGCCGGACGTCCCGGTGATCCGTCCGAAATTGACGCTGGCAAAGTCGGTGTTCGGGAAAGCGAAATGGACCGCGTTCGTGACGTTGTAAGCCTCCATGCGAACGATCAGCTGGTGCGTGCCGACGGGCTTGAACGTCTTCGACAGGGCAAGATCGAGCGTTCTCAAACCATCACCGAAGAAGGCGTTGCGGGGCGAGAGCGAACCCGCCGCGTAGTCCGAAGGTGTGGCGCGCCTGAAAGCGCTTGCCGGCAGGATCTGCGCGGAAGTGTTGGCGTCGTCCACGACCACGCCTATCAGCGAGCGGTCAATGAGCACCGGACGGAGCTCCGTGAATCCGTCGAAGTTCGTGTCGATGGCGCTGGTATCGCTCACGGTAAAGGGAGTGCCCGACGCCAGCTTCAATGTGAAGCCAAGCCGCCAGCCGCCCAGGAACTGTCCGGCCAGGTCCTTGCGATCGGCGAAGAAGGGCAGACGGTACGTGCCGTTGAGAGTGAACCGGTGCGGCGTGTGGAAGCGCGAGTAGGCCTTCCTGAACTGCGTGTCGGGTCCGAGTTGATTGGAATCGCCAGCGCCGACAAAGGTGGCCTCTGAAGTGGTGTCCTTCGCGACGGACCGTGTGTAGTTAATCTGGAAGTCGAGGCCCGAGCTGAAACGCTTCAGCCACTCGATCTGAACTCCGTCGTACCATGATTCGGCGCTGTTCGAGACGATGAAGTTCGTGTTGTAGCGCGCGTCAGGGCGGCGATCGTTGGTGCGCAGAACGCGGGCCGAGATCTCGTTGGCAGCAATGGGAACGGCATTGGGGCACGTAGCGTTCGTCGGTACGCCAGGCGTTCCGGTCCCGGCACAAAGGAAGTCCGCGGCGACCACGTACGTGGACCCCGGGGCGCCGGGGGCCACGGGCAGGTTTCCCTCCTGCGCGTTTCGCAGCATGTCCTTCCCCCTCAGACCGCTGTACGTGATCCGCATCGAGGAGTTCCACGGAATCTTGCGCTCGAACGTGAGGTTCCACTGGTGCGTGTAGGGCATGCGGAGGTCGGGATCGATCTGGGCGAGAGTCACTCGCACCGTTTGGGCCGCGCCCGGCTGGAAGACAAAGCCGTTGGTGGGATCAGCAAGGTTCGTGGAACCGGTAAAGGAGAGCGACGCGGCATTCGGGGGATTCGTTCTGACCGAAGCGCCGCTTTGCGAAAAGATCGATTGGAAGAGGCGCCCGTGATTCAGGCCGTAGCCGCCGCGCAGAGATCCGTTCGAGGCGCCTCCGAAGAGCTTGCCGACAAGACCCCCCTCCTGATTCGGAGCCCACGCAAACCCAAGCCGGGGCTCGATGTTGTTCTTGTCTGTCTTGTACCCGTAGTCGATTCGGTTCTTCGCCTCGGTGGGAGCGCTCGCGATCTCATATCGGAGACCGAGGTTGAGAGTGAGGTTGGCTCGGACCTTGAAGTCATCCTGGACGTAGAAGTTGTATTCACGAAGCCGGTTTTCAAGAAAGTCGGGGCCGTAGGCCTTCGTGTAAGTCAACACACAGCCGTCGAAGAAGGCCGCGTAGGCGGATGAGTAAGTCTGGCCGCCGCAGGCCGCCGAGAAGTTCCAGAACCCTCGGTTGAAACTCTGGGCGACGTCGTCCAGCTTGGAGAATCTGATGTCGGTCCCGAGCTTCAGGGCATGCCGGTTCCCCATGAGGGTGGTGAAGTTGTAGACGAACTGGTGATCGAGCTGATCGCGAAGAATCGGGAACGTGCCCGCGTTGCCGAT
>JANLWV010000157.1:0-7609 GCA_031364765.1 Vicinamibacteria bacterium | reverse complement strand
CCCGCGCCCTGCTCCGCCGCCCGCGACTTCTGGTCTTCGACGAGGCGACGTCGTCGCTCGACTCGATCACGGAGGAAGAGATCACCACCACGATTCGCGACGTCGCGACCCACAAGGACGTGATGACTGTCCTGATCGCGCACCGGCTCTCGACCATCATGCACGCCGATACCATCCACGTCCTCGAACAGGGGCGGGTGGTGGAGTCGGGGCGCCACGAGGATCTCCTGGCCACGAAGGGCCTGTACTACGCTTTGTGGCGTCAGCAGGTCGGCGAGCGCCGCACCCTGATGGCCGGAAAGGCCCCCGCGGCGTAAGGGCGCGCCGCCCATGACCCCGAAGCTGTCTCGCGCCTGGGAGCGGGGGACCAGCCGGATCGTCGCCTTCGAATTCGAGCTTGAGCCCTCGTAGAGACTGGCCGTAGCTCGGCGACTCAATATTCGAATCGCCTGATTTACTCAGTCGATTCGAGCATCGCGACGACTCGCCGAGCGGAGGCCAGGGGGTCCTAGGGGGGCTGGGTTCGTGTCCGGCCCCCCTAGCCTCATAAGGCCGGACGCTGCCAGCTCCCAGTTGGTGTGCGGCGCGCGGTTCAGGACGAACCACTGCCAGAGGATCTCGCGATAGGTGTGGGAACGGACGCCGAGCTCCGCGTACATCGGGCGGAGGATCATGTGCAGCTTACGCAGGTTGTAGAAGGGCACCCGGGGGAAGTAGTGGTGCTCGGCGTGGTAGTTCGAGTAGACGAACAGAAAGTCCCACAGGCCCGAGGGCCTCATCACCGTGGACCACTTGAGCGGATGGGTGGGGTCGATGTTGTAATGCTGGCCGAGCCGGTTGATGGTGAAGGCGATCGGGAAGACGATGAAATAGGGGAGGAACCACACCCGCAACATCGCGCCGGCTCCACCGATGTACCAGAGCAGAAAGCCGGCGGACAGCTGAATGGCGATGGTCGCCATGCGTTCGCGGGCAATCAGAGCGCGCAGCGCGGCAGGATACGTCCTGACTTCGTTCGCCGCGGCGCGGAAGTAGATGAACATGAGGACCGGTGTGCAGTAGAGAGCCTTGAACCACCGTTTGTTCTTCTTGGGCGACAGCCAGTGGCGCTTCGGATCCTCGTCGTAGGTGCCGAGGCCGTCGTGATGGTCGAGATGCCAGCGGGTGAACTGCGACGCCGAGATGCCGCTGGTGATCGCATAGAGCAGACCCAGGGCGCGCTCCACGCCCGGTTTGGTCTTCTGAAAGATGGAGCTGTGAACCACTTCGTGGAGAAGCGTCGTCATGTTGAAGAAAGTGAAGCCCTGGAGGACGATCAAGAGAGCGGAGACCCACCAGGGCCTCCACCACAGCTCTTCCTGAAACAGGATGACGGCGCAGGCGAGAACGATGGCGAACTGGCGCGCCGCATAGCCGAGATGGATCTCCGGCTTCTTCACCGAAAGCGCGACGAGCTGCTCCGGAGAGATCGTCCGATGAAGGATCTCCTTGAACGGTCCGACCGCCTTCCAATAGTGCTTCGATTTGGCGCCTGGGGGCTCGGATTCGAGAGGATCCATCGGGGAGAACTTTATCAGCCGCGGCCATCGTGACCGTAGCCATTTCCACCGGAACCGAGGCAGCTCCCGGTTAGCGGAAGCGGTTCAGACGTTCTCATATACTCCGCAGGTGACTCAAGGACTGTTTCTCGGCCGGGAAGCCCCGGTTTCCGGCGAGACCCTCGGCGCCCGCATCGACCTCAATCCAACCGACCTTCTGACTCACGGTCTGATCGTGGGCATGACCGGATCGGGCAAGACCGGGCTCGCCATCGTGCTCATTGAGGAGTTACTGCGCCAGGGCGTCCCCGTCATCGCCATCGATCCAAAGGGCGACCTCGGAAACCTCCTGCTCCTGTTCGACGACCTGTCTCCCGCCTCATTCGAACCGTGGATCGACCGGGATGCCGCCCGGCGCGAAGGGAAAACGCCCGCGGCCGCCGCGGCCGAAGCGGCGGCGCTCCGAGCGAAAGGCCTTTTGGATTGGGGCCTGTCCGCCGCCGACATCAAGGATCTGAAGGCCAGGCGCGACGCCATCATTTATACGCCCGGGTCGTCGGCGGGCGTGCCCCTGAACGTCCTCCAATCTCTGGAGGCGCCGTCCGTCAAGTTCGACACCGCTCCGGAGGACCTGCGCGACGAGATCGCGGGGATCGTGAGCGGACTGCTCGGCCTGCTCCGGATCCCAGCCGATCCGCTTCAGTCCCAGGAGTACATTCTCCTCGCGAACATCATCGAAAACGCGTGGAAGTCCGGGAAAGGCCTGACCCTCGAGACCCTGATCGCCGCCGTGGCCGATCCTCCGTTCGAGAAGATCGGAGCCTTGCCCCTGGACAGCGTCTATCCGCGCCTGCAGAGGCAGGCCTTGATGATGGCGCTCAATAATCTGCTGGCCTCGCCCCAATTCGAGTCGTGGAGAGTCGGTCAACCTCTGGACATTGAGAACATGTTGCACGCGGCGGACGGCCGGCCACGTTTGTCGGTGGTCTACACCGCGCACCTTTCCGACGAGGAGCGATTCTTCGTAACCGCCCTGATTCTCGACAAGGTGAAGACGTGGATGCGCGGTCTCTCCGGGACCACCTCGCTCCGGGCCCTCGTCTACATGGATGAGATCTACGGCTATTTCCCGCCCCACCCGGCGAACCCGCCGACCAAGCGGCCGTTGCTGACCCTGCTCAAGCAGGCGCGGTCGCAGGGCGTGGGTATCGTCCTCGCCACCCAGAATCCCGTGGACCTTGACTACAAAGGCCTGGGCAACATCGGCACCTGGATGGTCGGAAGGCTGCAGACCGACAACGACCGCGAGCGTTTGCGCGACGGACTCATTGGCGCGGGTGTGAACGCGGCCGCGCTTGAGACGCTGCTTCGGGCCACGCGGAAACGCGTGTTCCTTCTCCACGACGTCCACCGCGTCAAGCCGTGCCTCCTGGCCTCGCGTTTCGCCATGTCGTACCTCCGCGGACCGCTCACCCGCGAGGAGATCTCGCTTCTCATGGCCGGGCGAACCGAGGGCGCCCCTTCGGGTGCGGTGGCTTCGCGCGACGAGGTCTCATCCGCGCCGGTCCTGCCCCCGCCGTTCAAGCATCTCTATTTCTCGAAGTACGGCGCCTTGCAGGCGGAGCCCTATCTCCTCGTGAAGTACGCGTACCGGCTCAAGGATCAGGATGAAGCCATTGGCGTGCGCCTGTACCCCATCGGCGTGAACTCGCCGGCGGAGATCTTCGACACCGATCACCTCGAGGTTGCGGACGATACGAGGGTCGTAGCCGACGTCCCGGCTTCCGTGCGCTATGGCGAACTGCCGGGGTTTCTCGCCGCCGCGGGAGCCAAGGGCATCGAGAAGGCGTTGAGGGAGCGGCTCGCCGACGAGCTTGCGGTCAAGGTCTTCATTGACGTGGCCACGAAGGCACAGTCAAGACCGGGGGAGTCGCGAGAGCAGTTTGCGGCCCGGCTTTCGGGGGCCGGGGGCGGAGCGCAGCTGGCGAAAGCGAAGGAGAGGCTCGAGAAGAAGCAGCGTGACCTGCAGAAGGCCATCGAGGACCTCGAAGGCCGAGGTCAGGAAAAGAAAGCCGCTATGTTCAAGGGGGCGCTCGAAGTGGGCGCCTCCATGCTCGGGTCGCTTTTTGGCGGGAGAAAGGCGAACCCCCTCTCAACCATCAGGAAAGGCGCCTCCGCGATGGGCGGTGTGAGTTCGAAGAACCGAATGGAAGACAACGCCGAGGCGAGGGTGGAGGGCTTCCGTCAGGAGATAGCGGCCCTCGAAGGGGAGATCGCCGGCGCTTCCCAGATCGATCCCGCCAGGTTCGAGGAGAAGACGCTGATCCCAACCAGGACGTCGACGAAGGTTCTGCGCTACGACATCGTCTGGGTCTATTAGCGCGTGGCCGCTCACAACTGGCAGGTCCGGTGCTCGCCACAAGTGTCAGTCTTCTCTTGACAGGCGGGCGCGAATGGTCCTACGCTGCCCCTCCGTCGTACCTAACCAGAAAGGAAGTAAATGATGCGCACACGAAGTTGGCGTCTCGCGTTCTTGGGCCTCACGGTTCTCTCGGTCGCGGTGGTCCTCTCGCCATCGGCCTTCACGCAGCAAAAGGCTGCGGAAAGAGGCGGGCAGGAGGAGTTCGGCCCCTACGAGTTTGTGGCGGACTGGCCGAAGCCTTTGCCGGACGGGCCTGATGGTGTGAAACACGCCGGATGGACCTGGGGATCGAACGGCGCGGTGTACGCGGAGAGCCCGGACCGCATCTGGATCGCGATGCGTGGCGAGTTGCCCTTGCCCGAAGGCGCCAAGCCGTGGACTGCTTACGGAATGCTCGGCCAGCCCTCCGGGGATCCGAACTATGCGACACGCACGACGAATCGAGGGAACGCGACCGGGAATCCCGACGGACTGGGCGCCACCTGCGAAGTAACACCCAAGCGAGGATGGGAGCGTCGGATGCATCACGTCATCTTCGTGGTGGATCGCAACGGGAACCAGGTCCAGCACTGGGCCGACAAAGACAGCCTGTTCGAGGCCTTCTGCGGACGCGGACCGCACAAGATCAAGATGAGTCCGTACGATGCGGAAAAGCACGTCTGGGTGATCGACGACCAGCTTCACCAGATCTTCAAGTTCACCTACGATGGCAAACTGGTGATGACTCTCGGCACCAAGGGAAAGCGCGGACGCGACGCCGGCGTGCTGTTCGACCGGCCCACCGACATCGATTGGCTTCCAGATGGGACGTTCTTCATCAGCGATGGCTACGGGGGCAAGCGGGTGGCGAAGTTCGCCAAGGATGGGACATTCGTCAAGGACTGGGGGAGCGAGCCCAAAGACCCGAAGAATCCGGGTCCGAACGAGTTCAACACGGTCCACTCCATTTCGATCAGCAAGGACCGCCGCCTGTTCGTGGCCGATCGCGGACATCACCGGATTCAGGTCTTCGACGAGAACGGTAAATTCCTCGACATGTTCGTCCTGGGCCTGCGGTCGTCGCCCTACTTCCACATGGTCACGGCGGACCAGAGTCTGTGGGTGTCGGACGGAGGGACGCAGCGCTTCTTGAAGTACGACCTGAACGGGAACTACAAGTACGGCTGGGGCGGACCCGGTCCGCTGCTAGGCCAATTCGCCGGCCCGCACCAGTTCACGGTCGACCAGGAGGGCAACCTTTACGTCGCCGAGGTCTTCAACGGCCGCGTGGTGAAGTTCAAGCCGAAGCCGGGCGCCGATCCCGCGAAGATGGTGGGCCAGGAGTTCCGCTACAAGGCGCCTGCCCGCTGACCGCCGATGGAGCCGTGCCTTAGCACCCCTGCGGTCCTTAACGAGGTCGCAGGGCGCGGAGCGCACCGCCCCTGAAGGTCGCGCGTTGGTCGATCGCGTCGGTCGATGACGAGGAGGGGAAGCCTTATGCGCTCGCCAGTCTTCACAATGCCGGGCGCAAAAAAGCCCGTCATCCCGGTGGCGCAGTAGCGGTGCCGGCGCCGGCTTCATTCCGACGGAAGCTGGAACGCCCCCGCGTCCTTTACCGCTTCGCGAACTTCTTCAGGGTCTCGCCCGCGGGCTCGGCCGCGTAAACATTTCCGGCCGCGTCCACGGTGACGCCCTCAGGGGCTATCCCGGGTCAAGCTTGTACTTAAGGGTTTCCACCGTCGACTCGTGCCTGAAGCCACGCTTCTCGTCTTTGTACCAACGCATCGGCGTTCCAGTGGTTCGGAGCTTCGGGGATATCTCGACCACGAACCAGGGCCCACGACGCTCGATCACCGGCAGAACCGTCCCTTGCGGAACGAGCACCAGAATGTCCGAGCCCGACTGCGCGCCCGCCTGCATGTTGGCGAAGCGCTTCGAATGGTGTGGGAATAAGCTCGTTTGAGCTTAACGCCGGGCAAAAAAAGTCTTGACAACCTGGACGGCGGCCAATATTGTGGACGGTACCTGCTGGGCGGCGGTGCCGGAAAATTTCTTGGAGTTTTATGCGGAGTGCGAACTTCGCCTGCTTGAAGGAGTACGTTGATGAGGATGAGAACCCTTTTCACTTCCGCAGTCGCGGGTCTGTTGCTTTACGGAGTCCCCGCTTTCGCTCAGGTTGGCTCAGGGCCCGCGGCCAAGGCCAGGGCGACCACGCCGGAGATTCCATACGACGCGGTCATCCCCTACCGGATGCCGCCCGGCCTCTACATGGGTGAAGGCATCGGTGTCGCCACCAACTCGAAAGGTGGTCTCTACATCTTCACGAGGAGCGGCGAGTCCCGCCTGTTCGAATTCGACCCGGCCGGGAACTTCGTCAAGGAGTTTGGCAAAGACAGCTACGGTTACGGCTTCGCCCACTCCGTGCGCGTCGACAAGGACGACAATGTCTGGACCGTCGACGAGGGCCCGAACATCGTCATGAAATTCAACCCCGCGGGCAAGCTTCTGATGGTGCTGGGCAAGCGTCCGGATGCCCTCGATCAGCTCGCCATGATGCCCGGCACCGCCCCGTTCTCTGGCGCCAACCGGCCTTATTCGTTCCATCGGCCGACCGACATCGGTTGGGATCAGCACGGCAACATTTTCGTCTCCGACGGCTATACCGACGCGCGGATCGTCAAGTACGACAAGAACGGCCGCTTCATGAAGTCGGCGGGAAGGCGCGGCAACCCGGCCAACCCCCTGGAGTTCAACGCCCCCCACACCATGCAGGTCGATGAGAAGGGTTATGTGTACGTCGGCGACCGGGGCAACTCACGGATCGTCGTGCTCGACAACGATTTGAACCAGAAGGCGGTGTACGACAACGTGGGCGCGCCATGGGGGCTATGCATCTCTCCGGGGCCGCACCAATATCTGTACAGTTCCAACTCCGCAGGGACCACGATCGATTCGCGCGCGGTGGACCGGACCGGCGATATCTACAAGATGGAACTGGACGGCACCGTGCTCGGCCGCTTCGGCCGGGCTGGCGTCGCGCCGAAGGAGTTCGCGAGCATCCACATGATGGACTGCCGGTTCCCGAACACCATCTACACCGCGGAAATCCAGGGCTGGCGCGTGCAGAAAGTCACGCTCAAGCCGTAGCACTTGAAACCCAGCGCTAGACCAAAAGAGGAAACCATGAAAAACGCTCTGAAGTTCATTGTTGCGGTTGCGGTTATCGCCACCGCCGTCCCGGTATCTGCCCAGTCGGCGCCTGAGATCGCTTTCGACCACGTCGCGGACTTTCTATCGCTTCCGGCCTATGGCGAAGTCGCCGGTGTCGCCACGAACGCCGCGGGCCACATCTTCGTCTACGCGCGGACCGGGACGCCCGTCGCGACACTTGGCTACGAGCGGACCTTCTACCATTACGGTTCCCGCCTGTTCCAGTTCGATCAGACCGGCAAGTTCGTGAAGGAGATCGGGCAGGGCACCTACGCGCTGAACTTCGCGTCCGCGGTGCGGGTGGATCCTTCCGGCAACATCTGGGCGGTCGATGCGGGCTCGAACCTGATCATGAAGTTCGCGCCCGATGGCAGCTTTCTTCAGGTGTTCGGACGAAAGCCCGAGACGATCGGCGTACGGCCCGGTCCGGGAGTGATCGCGAGGGCCATCGACCCGCCGG
>JANLWV010000148.1:0-1527 GCA_031364765.1 Vicinamibacteria bacterium | reverse complement strand
CAAGACGAGGACGGCGCCCACCTGCGCCAGAGCCTCGGTGAGGATGGAAGCCGGGAGAACCGGAATCCCTCCCGGACCGGCGATGAAGTACCGCTCGTCGGACGTGACGTTCTTGATGCCCACAATCCGTTTGTCGGGCTCCAGGGCGATGATGCGATCGACGAAGAGAAAGGGATGCCGGTGCGGAAGGATCTTCTTGATGCCTTCGATCTCGATCGGCAGTTCCATGCCACTATTCACCAGGATCGCGACCGCTTCCTTGGAGATAAGCGACTACGCGTTGGCGGGCGCGGCATGGAGCTTGAGCCCCAGCGCATGCGTTACTTTCAGGATTGTGGCGAAGCTCGGGTTTCCCTCCCCCGACAAAGCCTTATAGAGGCTCTCCCTGCCCATTCCGGTGTCGCGGGCAAGCTGGCTCATGCCTTTTGCGCGCGCAATCGTGCCCAGCGCCTTGGCGATGAATGCCGCATCGTCTCCAGCCTCTTCCAGGCTGGCTTGAAGGTAGAGCGCCATGTCTGCCTCGGTCTCGAGGTGTTCCGCGCTATCCCACTTTCTGAGCTTGATCTTTTTCATGCTTACGCCTCCAGTTGGCGCGCCAGTTTCAGCGCGGTTTTGATATCGGATGCCTGCGTGGATTTGTCGCCACCGGCCAGCAGGATCACCAGTTCCGAACCAATCTGCTTGAAATAAACCCTGTACCCGGCGCCATGGTAGATACGCATCTCGGAGACGCCCCCACCAACCGGTTTGCAATCGCCGAAATTGCCATCTTCTGCACGGTCGATGCGCGCCTGAATCCGCGCCCTCCCATGCCGGTCCTTCAGGCCATCGAACCACGTTTCAAAAACGTCGGTTGCTTGGATCGAGTACACGGGTCGATTGTATCCTGGTTTATACACCAGCCCCGCCAGGGCCTCGGGGTAAAGCGGTCTCAATCGTTCGCCACGGCCTCCAGGAGATGCTTTCGCTCGAGGGGGCAGAAGAGCAGAAGGGCAGGACCAGCGTGCTCATGAAAACGCCGAAGTCTATTCGACCGCGACGCGGTAGGATCTCCCGTTCGTGACGACCAATAACGAACGAGAATCCCTCACCGAGTCCGAAGTCGCGCAGATTCTCCCCGCGGTCGCCCAGATTGAGTCGGTCCTCGACCCCGAAGCGCTGCTGCCGGCCATCGCCCAGCAGCTTCGAAGTCTGGTGAAGTACGAAGCGCTGGTGCTTTACGTGGCGGGCCAGGACAGTGGACTCCACAAAGCATACGGCGAGGGTGAACCAAGGGCTCTTTCAAACCCGGAATCAGGGGGCGCCCAGGTCGTCGAGACGGTCGAAAAGCGCGAGGCTTTCGTGCGGTCGCACGACTCCATACACGTCCTGACCCAGCCCCTGATGTATGGCGACCGACTGGTGGGCGTGCTTGGCCTCGAAGCCAACCAAAGCCGGACGTTCGGCAAGCGAGGCGTCTCCCTCGTCCACATGATCGCCGGGAATCTCGCCACCGCCATTGAGAATGCCAATCTCCATCGGGACGCC
>JANLWV010000147.1:0-3965 GCA_031364765.1 Vicinamibacteria bacterium | reverse complement strand
CAGGCCTTCTCCGACTTCCTCAAGACGGCGAAGGCGGGTCAGACGGTGAGTGTCTCGCTTGGGCGGGACGGGAAATCCCTGACCCTGATCGTGACCCTGGTCGATCGCTGACTCTTGGAAAAGCCTATAAGCCCAGGTCGTCGATGGGCGCCGGGCGTCCGAGGAGGAAGCCCTGGGCCAGGTCGCAACCGGCCACGGTCAGAAAATCCTTCTGGGCCTCGGTCTCTACACCCTCGGCAAGGGCGAGGAGATCCAGTCCATGCGCCATGCCCATGATGCCCAGCACTATGGCGGAGTCGGCGGCACTCTCTCCGACCCCGGCGATGAATGAGCGGTCGATCTTGACCATGTCGACGGAGAGCCGGCGCAGATAGGACAAGGACGCGTAGCCGGTTCCAAAATCGTCGACCGCGATCCGGACTCCGAGGCGTCTCAGTTCGAACAGAACCGAGACGATGTTCTCGTCATCGGCTATGGTGGCGCTCTCGGTGAGCTCAAGTTCGAGACGCTCCGGCTGGAACTGGTGGGCGCTCAGAAGTTTTTCCACCCGCTTCGGGAACTTCGGGTCGCGAAGCTGAAGCGCGGACACGTTCACCGCCAGTCGCGTGTCCTTGGGAAACCGTCGCGCGTCCATCAGGGCCCGATCCAGGACCCAGTCGCCGATCGATTCGATCAGCCGCGTTTCCTCGGCCAGAGGAACAAAGCTCTCGGGAGGAATATCCCCGAGACTCTCATGATTCCACCTCAGGAGCGCTTCGTAGCCCACCACCCGCGGACGCCGCAGGTCGTGCTGGGCCTGGTACACCAGCGAGAACTGCGACGTCGCGATGGCTCTGACCAGCGATTGCTCGAGGGAGAGCCGTCGCTGAATTTTTTCGTTCATCGCGGGCGCGAACATGCGGTACGTATTCCGGCCCTGCTCCTTCGACTGGTAAAGCGCGTTGTCGGCGTTTTTCAGCAGGGTCTCGGCGTCGTCGCCGTCGATCGGCCAGGAACTCACGCCGACACTGGTGGTGACTCTCAGGGTGTGCCCGCCCACCTCCATCGGCTCGTTCATTCGGGCGACCAGCTTCTCGGCCACCCGGGCCGCGACCGAGCCGTTCTTCACCCGGCTGAGAAGAATCACGAACTCGTCTCCGCCGAAGCGGGCGACGGTGTCCTCCTCGCGAACCGTGGACCTGAACCGCAGCGCCGTCTGTTTGAGCAGGAGGTCGCCCACGGTGTGGCCCAGCGTGTCATTGACCCGCTTCAGATGGTCCAGGTCGGCGTACAGGACGGCGATCGGCTCCTGGTGACGTCGCGCCCGGGCGAGGGCCTGAGTGAGTCGATCGGCGAAGAGGGTTCGATTCGGCAGGCCGGTCAGGGGATCGTGATAGGCCTGAAACTCCAGTTCGGCCTCGACGTTCACCCTTGCGGTGATGTCGGAGAAGAAGTTCAGGGTCGCCGGACGGCCATCCCAGACGATGGACACGCCGCTCAGGTTCATGTGTCGAATCTCTCCGTTCTTTCTAACCGTGCGGAGCACGTAGGTGGCGGGAAAGATCTCGCCCTTCAGGCGACGGAGATGGCGTTCCATCACCATGGCCCGATCGTCGGGGTGGATCAGGTCCACAAACGGCAGGGCCCGGATCTCGTCGGCCTCGTAGCCGGTGGCCTCGATCACCGCTTTGTTGAAGAAAACGATCTTCCCGTCCTGAGCCACGCCGATGGGCTCGGTGGCGTTCTCGAAGAGGAGGCGATAACGCTCTTCGGATCGCTCGAGCTCGGCCGCATACCTCACCAGATCGGAGACGTCGGTCGCGGTTCCGGTGGTGCCGAGCACCTCTCCGGAAGGCGACAGGTCGACCACGGCGTTGAAGCTCAAATGGACGGGGCTGCCGTCCTTGCGGAGATGGATGGTTCGATAGTTGAAGGCCCGATTCCCGGCCTTGATGCTCTCGAAAACCTTCAGATCCTTCTCCGCCTGATCCGCGGTCATCAACTCGGCGAACGGCCGTCCCAGCATTTCGTCGGCGGTGTATCCGTAGATCCGCAGGGCCGCCGCATCGTTGACGAAAGTGAACCGGCCCTGGGCGTCGACCGACCAGATCAGGTCATTCGACGTCTCGACCAGCCGCTTGTAGCGGTCGGTATCAATGCGCTTTCGGGTCTTGGGTGGCATGAGCTTGGATGGGAGACGGCTCCGCTTTGGATCTGCGGTCACGCCAATCGGATTGGCGCCAGCATACCTGTAACGCCACGGTCTTTCGGCTCGGAGGCCCGGCAGGATTACGGATAGATCCGATACAGCATCCGCGGAAAGGCAATGGTCTCGCGCAGATGATCGATTCCGCAGATCCAGGTCACAAACCGCTCCACCCCGAGGCCAAAGCCGGCGTGCGGCATCGACCCGTACTTTCTCAGATCGATGTACCAGCGGAAGGCCTCTTCGGGCAGGCCGTGGTCGTGAAGCCGCTTCAGCAGGAGATCGGAATCGGAGATCCGCTCACCACCGCCCACGATCTCTCCATAGCCCTCAGGGGCCAGGATGTCCGCGGACAGCGAGTACTTCGCGTCGGTGGGATCGGGCTCCATATAAAAGGCCTTGATGGCGGACGGGAACCGGTGCACGATGATGGGCTGATCGAACGATTCGGCCAGGACGGTTTCGTCGGTTCCGCCAAAGTCGCTTCCCCACTCGGTCTTCGAACCCTTCTCGCGGATGATGCGGATGGCGTCGTCGTAGTGAACCCACGGGAAAGGAGCCTTCACTTTCTCAAGCCGCGTCAGGTCGCGGCCGAGGCGTTCCAACTCCAGGCGCCGCGTGGCCAGCACGCGCTCGATGGCAAAGCAGATCATGTTCTGCGCCACTTCGAAGGCATCGGCCAGATGCGCGAACGCCATCTCCGGCTCCAGCATCCAGAACTCGGTGAGATGACGCCGGGTCTTCGACTTCTCCGCCCGGAACGTCGGGCCAAAGCAGTAGACCTTCCCGTGCGCGGCCGCGTTCGCTTCGTTGTAAAGCTGGCCGCTCTGGGTGAGATACGCGGTGCCCTCGTCGAAGTACGGGACGGCGAAAAGCGTCGTGGTGCCCTCGCAGGCGGCCGGAGTGAAGATCGGTGTGTCGACGAGAGTGAAGCCCTGTTCGTCAAGGTAGTCGCGGAAGGCCTTGATGACGGCGTGACGAATTCGGATCACCGCGTGCTGCCTCTCCGAGCGCAGCCACAGATGCCGGTTCTCCATCAAAAACGCGGTCCCGTGATCCTTGGGCGTGATCGGGAAATCGTGGGTCGACTGGATGAGGGTCACGTCCTTGACGTCGATCTCGAAGCCGCCGGGCGCGCGCTTGTCTTCCTTCACCAGGCCGACCACTTCGAGGGACGACTCCTGTCCCGCCCTCTCAAGCGATGTCCACGCGTCCTCGGTCACCGCCGCCTTGGACACCACCGCCTGGGCGAAACCCGTTCCGTCGCGGAGGATCAGGAACTGAAGCTTGCCGCTGCTCCTCTTGTTGTGGATCCACCCTTGAACCTTCACCATGGCACCGACGTGGCTCTTGAAGTCCTGGATGCGGGCGAGGGCCGTCATTTCAATTCCTCAATGTGCCGTCGCAGAACGGAGGCGAGCGAGGCGAGTTCGGGGTGACGCGCCAGATTACGCTTCACCTGGGCCAATGTTCTCGGCATATAGGGAAGATAGACCGGATTGTTGCGGACCACCGACATGTATCCGAACGTGCCGAGCGCCTTCAGGTTCCGCTGGATGGACATGAGCTCGAAGCGCTGCTGAAACGCCTCCCGGGTCTCGTCGGGAGCGCCCTTCTGTCGAAACTCCTCGGCCCGATCCTGAACGAACTCTTCGTCGAGGGCGACGTACGAATCGCGGAGCAGGGAGGCGAGATCGTAGGTGGAAGGACCCATGCGAGCATCCTGGTAATCGATCCAGAAGAGTCTCCCCTTGTGCTGCATCAGATTGCGGCTGTGGTA
>JANLWV010000142.1:0-5650 GCA_031364765.1 Vicinamibacteria bacterium | reverse complement strand
AGGATTTCCTTGGCCTGGATGGCGATATCCGAAGCCTGGCCCTGAGTTCCGCCGAGCGGTTGATGGATCAGGATCCGCGCGTTCGGAAGCGCGCAGCGTTTGCCCTTGGTGCCAGCCGCGAGGAGAACCGCGCCAAAAGAGGCGGCCTGACCCACGCAAATCGTTTGAATATCTGGTTTTATGAGCTGCATCGTGTCGTAGATCGCCATCCCCGCGGTGACGATGCCGCCGGGGCTGTTGATGTAGAGGTGGATGTCCTTCTCGGGGTCTTCGGCTTCAAGGAAGAGGAGCTGGGCGATGATCAGATTCGCGACGGCATCGTCAATCGATGTGCCGATGAAGATGATGTTGTCCTTCAGAAGCCGCGAAAAGATGTCGTAGGCGCGTTCCCCCCGGGCGGTCTGTTCGACCACCATGGGAACGAGCATGGCATGGGTAGCGCTCATTCGAAGTTGACTCTAGCAGCGGCCCTAATCATGTCAATAATGCGCCGGTCCCTCGCCTGAGCGGTCAGACGCGACTTCTGGTCGTCCGAAAGCCGGCCCGAGATAGCCCCCTCGCTGGTGCGCGCGCGGGCGGCCAGACGCTTGATCTGATCCTGGACGTCTTCCTCGGTGGCTTCTATCTTCTCGGCCTTGCCGATGGCGTCGAGGAGGATCTCCAGCTTGACCTGCTTCTCGGAGCCCTCGCGCTGTTCGGCCGCCACCTTGGCCCAGTCGAGGTTGATTTTCTGGAGGTCGATGCCTTGCTGCTGGAGGTTTTCCGCGAATCGCCGGGTGCGCGCTTCCACCTGCTCCTCGACCAGGCTTTGGGGGATGTCGAAGGTGGCGAGGCCAGAGAGTTTGTCCAGGACGGCGTCCTCGACCTGAACCTCCTCGTTCTGTTTGAGGGCCCGCTCGATACGTTCTCTCACGCTGGTCTCAAGGGCGGCGAAGGTGTCGAAGTTGAGGTCCTTGGCGAACTCATCGTCCTTCGCGGGAAGCGTCTTTACCTTGATGGCGTGGACGACCACGTGATAGTCGACGGTTCGGACGATGGGGGAGTTTGGATCCTCGTTCTCCCGCTCAATGGCGCGCACTTCCTTCGAGACGCCGGGGAGGATGCCCAAGAGGGCGGCATTCAGCTCGTCGTGGTTGGCGGAGTGGCCGACTTCGATGAGGGTCTCCTCGCGCTTCCTCGCCTGGCCGATCGAGTGGTCGGTGATCTCGATGTCCACCTCGACGAAATCGCCCTTCCGAGCCGGGCGATCGGACGCCGGTTCAAAGCGGGCCGAGGCATCGAGGAGCCGGCTCATCTCGGTGTCGAGCATTTCCTGCGTCGGAGTCTGCCGCTTGACGCTCACCTCGATGCCGCGAAATGCCGGTATCGCGACTTCGGGGAGGACGTCAAATGTGATCCGGAACTTGAGCGATCCTTCGGGAGCGAGTTCGACTTTTTCCAGCTTCGGGGAAGCCACCGGCCGCAGGTTGTGCGTCTCAAGCTCTTTGGGCAGCACCTGGTTCGCGATCGCCTCCACCGCCTCCTGCTCGACATCGGCCTTGAACTGGCGCTTCACCACGGTGAGAGGAACCTTGCCCGGCCGGAACCCGGGAATCTGGGCGCGCTTCGCGATGTTTTTCGCGCGCTTGTCGATCTCCTTCGAGACCACCTCTTTGTCGATGTCGAAATCGATCGCCTTGCGGACTGAGTTTTCGGAGGTGAGTTCAGCTTTCAAGGTTCTCTCTTGGTCAGTGTGCCTTTTGGGTTTGGAGCTGCGCGGGCCGCGTGAGCGTTCGGCCTTGACCCCCAGGGGCGTCAAAGGCTCCTGCGGTCAAACTCGTTTCGGGAAACGACGGCCGCATTGTACGTGGTCGGCCGCGCCGGCCTAAGTCAGGACCTGGTGCGGGCGGAGGGACCAGCCGCCCACCCCGACGTGCGGCTGGTCATTGCGCGCCCGGAAGTCCGTTTTGATATGCGGGCGGAGGGTGTCGAACCCCCAAGGATCTCTCCACGGGCTTCTAAGACCCGCGCGTCTGCCATTTCGCCACGCCCGCGCGTGGGCTGTGAAGTTTATCGCCTGGAGTTCGTTGGCCGAGACGTTCGCGATACCGCCCGCCGATCGCTTGCCGAACGACCGTGACCGAAACCCGGAGGAACCTCGGGCTTCTTCGTTGGGGCCGCGGGTCCAAAGGGCGAGAGGGGTTGCTGCGTCGGGTACGGCTCGGGCGTCGGCACTGAGTTCCCCTTGGTCGGAATCGTGTGCCTCCTTCCTCGCCTCGGCGACCCGCGAAAGATACCGACGGACTCCTGCGACTCGCTCTCGACGCCCCGGCGCATGCAACCCCTCTCGCCCTCTGGACCCGCTCCGGCCTTGTGAAAAGGGACGGATTGAGAAATCCCTCAGACCGCGCCGACGTGGGGACAGACGCCTAAACCGCGCGTCGGGCCGAGAGCGCCACCATGCCGCGGATGATGCGGTACAGGAACCACAGCGATATGAGGCCCCAGGCGATCCAGCCCGGTACGATGAGCAGCAGCCATAGCGGGGAGGTGACGAGGTACAACCCGCCCGCCCAGAGCACTGAGCTGAGCCGCCAGGAGTAGTGCGACTCCTGGTAGGTCCCTCGTGCGTCGCCTTTCTTCATCAGGTCGGCGATGAAGGCCACGATCAGGAGGAAGACGCTGGCCTGGATTCCGGGAATTGCCGCGGCCACCGCCACGACCAGGTGCAGCAGGTAGCTCACCCAACTCACGGCGTTGACGGTGTCGCTGTGATTCGTTGTCGGGTTTTCCATAGTCCAAACATACTGCCACAGAGCGTGCCCGGCGCCTACGCCCCTTGGATCTGCCCGACCAGGTAATCGACCACCCGTTCAAACGGATCGAAGCCGAAGGTTCGGGCGATGGGGGCGCGGAGGTTAGAATTCGCATTGACGTCATAAAACACCCCCGGCCTACCGGATGTGAAACTTGGACTTGACGAGCTTGCCGTTCTTCTTCTCGCAGAAGTACCAGGCGGAGAGATCGTTCAGAGGCACGAAACGGCGCTCTTCCTTGCGGTAGTGCCAGTCCTTCTCGACCTGATAGAACACCTGCCGCCGCCGGCACTCGAGGATGTTCGTGATCTCGTTGTCGTGGTGATTGTCGGAGTCGTAGTCCGTGATGGCGCGCTGGCCCATCTCCGAATAGAGAAGGTTCAGCTGTTGCAGGCATCGATCGGTCTCTGGGTCGAGATCCTTGACCTGGAGGCCGAGCCTTCGCGCTTCGCGGGCGGTGATCGGGTACTGATGAGCGGGGTAGGAGGAGTTGAGCTCCCTGGCGATGCGTTCGGCGCGCTTCTCGTCCTTGAGGTGATAGCTCAGAATCTCCTGGCAGAGCTTGCGCGAGAGGCTGCTGGCGCGGTCGAGAGCGCCGATCACCAGGGGATGGATGTACTTGTAGAGTTCCTGATAAGGGGTGATGTTCCGGCCTTCGACATGGGTCGCGTCGCGCCACAGCTTGATCACGCGGTCCACTTCGTCGTTGCTCACCGCGACCAGATTGTTTGTGTGATCCACCGGTGAGAGCTCGTGCTCAAGCGACGTGTCCACGGCGGTCAGATACGACAGGGGACCCATCCCGATCTCGTCCGCGCCCAGGGCGAACATCGTGGCCGCGGACGCGCAGTTGAGCGGAGCGAGAACCACCAGCCGCTTGCAGGAACTGCGCAACAGATGGACCATCCGAAGGGACGCCATGCCGCTGCCGCCGTCCGATTTCACGAAGAGGGTGATCGTGTGCTTCGGACCGATCTCGCGTAGAACCTCGTGCAGCGCCATGACGTCGTTGTCGCAAACCGAACCGGACGTCGATGTCCAGTAGGTGAGGAGCGTGCCCTCAACCCGCTTTGCGATCTTTTCGAGAAGGGTCTGGGTCTTGTCGAAAAGCAGCGGGGGAGTCTTGATCTTGGGGCGTCGGCCTTTGGCTTTGATCATTCTGGAGCCCGCCAATTTACATCACGGGCCAGAAGGATCGCTTCGCCTTCCCTAGAACAGGCTTCCCTGTGGTTCCGGCGTGGGCTCGGCGGGACGAATACAACCGGGGTTGTCGTTGCGCACGTTGTTGACGAGCGGGCCCACGGAGTGGGAGGTCCACTGCGTCTGAGCCCCAGAGGACATAAGGTCGATCGCCGCCTTCGGATCGGTGCGTTCGTCGAGCCACCTTTCGAAGTCGCGAGACGGCAGGATCAGGGGCATCCGGTCGTGATAGTCCCGGACGGATTCCGACGCCCGCGTGGTCAGTATGACCGCGGCCGGGACTCCGAGTTCGTTCGGGGCGGGCGGGTTCACCGCGATTCCGGCAAAGGCGAACGGGCCGCCGCCCGGCTGGCGGAAATAGTGAGCCTGGCGCCTTGCGCGGGCTTTCGTCCATTCGAAGAAGCCGTCCGCGGGAATGAGAACCCGGGACGCGGCGAACGCCCTCGCGAAGAGCGGGGAAGTCGCTACTGTCTCTGAACGGGCGTTGATCAAGGGTCGCGAATCCCTCGGATTGATGGCGCCCCAGAGGAGGGACTGGACGATCCGTCGCTCCGATGCGCGGCGCACCGTGACCACCTTCGTCCGCGGCGCGATGTTGTAGCGAGGGTCGTTCCAGTCTGAGAACCCATCAACCTCGAACAGGGCGGCGAGAATTTCTGGCGGGGTGGCAAGAGTGAATCGGCCGCACATGATCTCTCATTATCCCCAATCAGCCGGCCAAGGCGGCGCCCTGGATCACGGCCGAGAGCTTGCGCTTGGTAACCTCGCCTCAGTGCAGACCTATTTCCAGAAGGGCCTGGGCCTCAAGGCCGAGGTCGCGCCCCTCCTCGACCAGGACTACGGCAGCAACGTCATTGCCCGCATCAGGGAGCTTGGATACGCGGCCCAGGCCGGCGGACTCACCATCCGCCTCGCCCGGGAGTTTGGCTTCTGCTACGGCGTCGATCGAGCGATCGAGTACGCCTACGAGGCCAAGAAGCGGTTTCCCGATCGCCGGCTCTTCCTGTCCGGGGAGATCATCCACAACCCCTCGGTCAACCAGAATCTGCGCGACATGGGGTTCACGATTCTGGACGACGGACGGGCGCCGCAATCGCGCTATGAGTCCGTGACCGCCGAAGACGTCGTCGTGCTGCCTGCTTTCGGGGTCACGGTCGAGGAGATGAAGCATCTCCGCGGCATCGGCGCGGTGCTCGTCGATACCACCTGCGGCAGCGTTCTGAACGTTTGGAAGAACGTCTCGAAGTACGCGCGGGACGGCTTCACGGTGGTCATCCACGGGAAGCACTACCACGAAGAGACCCGGGCCACCGCCTCGCAGGCGCTGCTGCATCAAAACGGCGCCTACCTGTGCGTGCGGGATGAGACCGAGACCGAGTTGGTGTGCCAGTTTGTCCGCGGCGGGTTGACCGCGGACGAGTTCATGGCCCGCTTCGCCCAGGCGGTCAGCGAGGGATTCGATCCCAGGGCGCATCTTGAGCGCATCGGCCTCGCCAACCAGACCACGATGCTGATGAGCGAGAGCCTTCGCGTTCAAGAGATGCTGCGTCGAGTGTATGTCGAGCGATATGGAGCGGCCGGGGCCGCAACCCGGTTTCGCTCCTTCGACACGATCTGCTCGGCCACCCAGGATCGTCAGGATGCGGTGCTGAAGA
>JANLWV010000135.1:0-8865 GCA_031364765.1 Vicinamibacteria bacterium | reverse complement strand
CGTCGAGATAACCGCTGTCGCCATCGAGAGCCTCGAGGAGGCCGCTGGCCGCCGCATCCAGGGTCCGGTCCATGTTGACCGGATCGACATAAGACTCCCGGATCATCGAAACCACCTCGTGGAAGATCGACAACTGCGTGTATCCCGTATCGCCCAGCGCCCGGCGCATGAGCGGGCCGGAGGCGAGATAGAGCACAAAGACGGTGGAGGCCAGGGAAAGAACGAAACGACTTCGCGAAGTCATGGTGTGATTATAGGGACGAGGCCTCGACCGGGCCTCTATGGCTTCTTGAGCCAGTCCTGAGGATCCTCCGGCTTGCCCTGCACTCGGACCTCGAAGTGGAGACCGCTCCCGGTCACCCGGGTGTTGGGCAGAAGGCCCAGAAGAGACCCTTCCAGTACAACTTCCCCGGGGGCAACCCGCAACTCGCCGAGCCGGCCATAGAGGGTGTGTTCGCGATGACCGTGGTCAATGATCACCAGCATCCCATACCCGACAAACTGGTCGGCAAAAACCACGCGGCCGGCGTGCACCGCATGCACCTCGATCTCCGGGAAGGCGTCGATTTCAATGCCATGCTGCATCGTGCGGGTGCCGAATTTCGGATCCCGCTCCACACCGAACTTCCGGACGAGAGTCCCGCCGACCGGCCAGGTGAGTTCGCCTCTGCGGGCCCGGAGGGGAGCCTCCGATTCGAAAGGGGCGAGAGGCGGGATTGCAGGCCGGACGGATTCGCCGGCCGGGATCCCCTCTGCCGACTCACCGAGGAGCCGGAGGAGATCGGCTTCGCGTTTCTGGTATTCCTCGGCCAGGTGCTCCTGGAGCTGAAGCACTTTCGCAATCTCCTCAAGCCGCATCTCCTTGTTGGCCTTTCGGGCCGTCAACACGCCCCGGGCCTGGTTCAGCCGGCGCCTCGTCTCCAGGTTCTCTGCGGTGCGCCTTTTCAGTTGTTCCCCGAGACCACTGAGTCGAGTCAGGCTGGCTTTGAATACCTTGATCTGGTCCCCGTCGGCGCTGGCGATTCTCGATACGTAGCGATAACCGCGAAGGATGTCCGCCGGATCGTCGAGGGAAAAGAGGAGACGCGCATAGCTGAGCTCGCCGAGCTTACTGAGGGCCACGAGGCTCTTCAGAACGCGCGGACGCGTGGCCTCGATCCGGGCCTTGGTGGCCTGTACATCTTTAATGGTGGCGTCGAGCAGTCTCCTGGTTTCCTTGAACTCCAGTTCGGCCTCGTCGAACCGGTGAGCGGCGAGTCGGAGGTCGAGGTCGATCGAATCGAGATCCTTGAGCGTGGATTCGGTCTGGGTCTGGAGCTTCAGAATCTCTCGTTCAACCGCCTCCCGCCTGGCTCGAACCCTCGCAAGCTTCGCGACATCCGACTCCGAAGGCCCGGTTTCGCTTTTCAGAGCGACCGGTGTCGTATTGGGTTCAGGAACCGGCGCCACGGGCCTCGCCACCCGTGGCTTTTTAGGGCGGGAAGCGGCCTTGCTGGAGATGGGGGACTTTTGCTTTGCTGGAGCTGCCCGCATCTGCACGGTGGCCGCCGTCCGGGCTGCAACCAACCACGAAGGAAGATCCGGAGAAACGATCACGACAACGGCCAGAAGCGTCGCGATCGCTCTCAGCATCAACGCAGCGGTTTTCCGTCGTAGTCCTTCTGAAGGGGAACTCCGAGAAGCTCGAGGATGGTCGGTGCGAGGTCCATGATGTGGGGCGCCTCATTCGCCACCTTGCGCGATGAGAAGAAGACGCCGCCGCTGATCTCGGTAGCGGTGGCGCAATGGTCGCCGCTCCACTTGCGATTGTTGTTCTCCACCACGGTTCGCTGAACGCCGCCCATGGTGTCCTGCCAGCCCACGCGATAGCCGTCGTTAAATCCGACCTGAAGGTCGGGGGCGTTTCCGAGGAACTCTCCCTTGTAGATCTCGTCACGCTTGTACACGGACCGAAAAACCCGGGCGCCGTCGTCGGGGTCCTTGAGGGTCACGAGCGTGCTCGCGATCTCCTGCTGAAGGGCGTCGTACTCGGTCCCAGGCGACACTATGCCGCGGCCTTCGCGACCCTTCAGGTTGAAATAGATCTGGCCCAGGCCCACTGCGTAGACACGGGTGCGCGACCAGTCGACACCTTCCCAGAACTGACCCCGGCCGAAGAGGTCGTCCAGGCCCTTCTTCGGGCTCTCCTGGCCGTCAAAAACCATGTATCCGTTCTGCACCAGCCAGGTGTTGAGGTTCACGCCGCGGCGGAAAGTATGGAAACCGTGGTCCGACATCACCATGAGCGTGGTGTTCTCCTTCAGCTTCGCCTGGATCTTCCCGACCAGAGCGTCGGCACGCCGGTAGACCTTCTCGATCGCGTCGCCATACCTTCTGGCGAGATCCTGGTCGTACATCGGGTGCTTGGGATCGATGAGGCGGAAGAACATGTGGGAGACGCGGTCGGTGGTCTCGATCGCGGTCACAAAAAGATCCCAGTCGTCGCGTTTCAGATTCTCGAAGATCAGCCTTTCGCGATCATCGAAGGCCTGGTCCGCGTCATAAAGAAACGATGCTTCGTCGGTCCGCAGCTCCTGCAGCGACTTGTCCATCGATTCAGCCCAGCCGATGGTTCGGTAAAGACCGAGCTTCTTGGCGAGGTCCTGGGCGAAGGAGTCGGGTTTGCTGATGGCGATCGGCGGATCCCGCGGGTCGAGGTTCGCCGGGTGGGCGTAGATCTGGAGTTCGCTGTCCGCCTTCTGAATGAAGAACTGCGTCATGGCGTGCAGTTTGATGAAAGTGTTCACGGAGAAAGTCAACGGAACCCAACCGCTCCACTCGCCCTGCTTGAGCGACAGTTTCGTGCCCTGGACCTCAAGGTCGACCCTTCCCGAATTTTCGGTCCAGTTGATGGAGATGGGGACGTTGACGTCCTTGATGTCCTTGAGCGCGATCAGCCGAGCCTGTTCCTTTTCGGACAGATCACCGGTCTTCTGTTTCGCACGCAGGGCCGCCTCTTCCTGTTTCAGGATCGGGCTCTCGGGTCCGCGGAGGAACGTCTTGGAAACTCCGCCATCAAAGAGGAGGCGCTTCAGGTACCCACCGAACTCCGGACTCCCTTCCTCAAACGACGAAAGGTCGGTCGCCCAGTAGTAGAAGGTTCCAATCGTGCCTCGAATGTCCGGGAGCGGTAGACCGGAGAGCATCTCCCCGTGTTCGATGTTTTCAGGCGGAAAGGTCACGGGGACGGTCAGAACAATGCTCTTGACGCCATCCCGGCCGGCATCGATCCAGAAGGACGTGCCTCCGCGGGTCGATAGCGGAATGGGCTTGGCGATGGGGATGGCGCCCCACAGGAGCTTCAGCGGATGAGTCTTCCGGTCGACCATCGCGAGGTCGGGCATGTAGGTATCGAAATCCCTCACCAGGAAGTCGTAGATGTTGTGCTTCCCTGGATTCACGCCGGTCGCGAAACTGGCCCAGGCCACGGGCGACTCGGACGGCTGGGTCGTCCCCAGGGTCCGGTAGGTTCCTGAACTCATAAGCTTCGCAAGATTGGGAAGCTTCCCCTCGGCCATGAACTTGCTGGTCAGCGTCGGATCCATTCCGTCGAAGCCGATGACAAAAACACGCTCCGCGGTTCGTCGGACCGGTTTCGTCGTCTCGGGAGAACAGGCCGGGGAAAAAGCCAGTCCGGCCACGAAGGCGGTCGTCGCCAACAAACGACCGCGAGGTGAAAAGGATCTCATAGCCTTCGAGTTTAGGGGGACGGCCAGCTCGCTCGTTAGGTTCCAGACGCCGGGGGCAGCGTCGCACGGTTCGTGCGACCGCCGCTACTCCGCGGCGCCCACTTCCTTGACCAACTCGCCCACCACCGCCTTCGCATCCCCAAAGAGCATGAGCGTCTTGTCCATGGTGTAGAGCTCGTTGTCGATGCCCGCGAACCCCGGATTCATCGATCGCTTGATGACCATGACGACGTGGGCCTTGTCGACGTCGATGATCGGCATACCATAAACGGGCGAGTTCTTGTCATGCCGCGCCGCCGGGTTGGTCACGTCGTTCGCTCCGATCACGAGGGCGACATCGGCTTCGGGAAGCTCGCCGTTCGCCTCCTCCATCTCAAGCAGGCGGTCATAGGGCACATTCGCCTCGGCGAGCAGAACGTTCATGTGACCGGGCATGCGGCCGGCCACCGGGTGGATGGCAAAAACCACTTTGACTCCCTTCTTCATCAGCACATCGTGCAACTCGCGAACCTTGTGTTGGGCCTGGGCCACGGCCATGCCGTAACCGGGGATGATGACCACCAGATTCGCATTGGCGAGGATGGAGGCCGCCTCTTCGTTGGTGGCGCTCTTGACCGGCTTCGCGTCGACCTTGGCGGCCGGACCGGTCTGAACCTGGCCGAACGCGCCGAAAAGAACATTCGAAAAGGATCGGTTCATGGCCTTGCACATGATGATGGAAAGAACCAGGCCCGAGGCGCCATCCAGGGAGCCCGCGATGATGAGGAGCTTGTTGTCGAGAGCGAAGCCCATGGCCGCGGCGGAGAGGCCAGCGTAAGAGTTGAGGAGAGCGATCACCGTGGGCATGTCGGCGCCGCCGATCGGAACGATCAGCATCACTCCGAAAGTCAGGGCGAGGCCGGCCATCACGGGGAAGAGTGCGGTTTGCGCGGGGTTGATCACCAGGGCCACGCCGATCAGTATCGCCGTGCCCAGAACTCCAAGGTTGACGATGTTCTGGCCCTTATAGGTGATCGGTCGCTGGGGCAGGATCTCCTGCAGTTTGCCGAAGGCCATGAGACTCGCGGTGAAGGTGAGGAATCCGAGCAGGACCTCGATGGTGAGGGCGAACATGGTGATCCGGTCCACGGTGTCGTAGCGAAGCGAGTATTCGGCGGTCCCCACCAGGGCGGCGGCGAGGGCGCCAAAGGCATGGGAGAGGGCCGTCCGCTGGGGAACGGCGGTCATCGGCATCAACGCCATCGGTATGCCGATCAGGGTGCCCAGGACGAGGGCTACCGCGATGTTTCGATAGCTCGTGATTTCCGGCGACAGCAACGTTCCCCCGATCGCCAGGCTCATGCCAAAGGCGCCCACGATGACGCCCCGCATCGCGGTGGGAACGCTGCTCAACCACTTGAGGGCCAGGATGAACGCCGCCGAAGCGGCGAGATAGGCGACCGGGATGAACGTCTCGCTCACTTCTTCCCCGCCTTTCTTTTGAACATCTTGATCATGCGGAAGGTGATCAGGTAGCCGCCGGTCACATTGATCATGGAACAGGTGACCGCGATCGTGCCGAGGATGCTCGACAGAGTCGTTTCCGCCCGTCCGGTAATGATGAGCGCGCCCACGATGGAAATCGCGGAGATCGCATTGGTGAGCGACATCAAAGGAGTGTGAAGAAGCGGGGAGACCCGCTTGATGATTTCCAGTCCGACAAAAGTCGCCAGCAGAAAAACATAGAGGGACGACAGGAGGTCGGGGGCGTGGGTCATGTTTGAAGCTCCACCTTCAGTTTGATTACCGGAGACTGGGCCTTCGAAAGAGACTCAAGAAGCCGCGGACGAAGCGAGTTCCAGCGCTTCGCGCACGCGCGGCAGCACGATGTCCCCGCCCCGCGCCACCAGGACTTCGCGCACGATCTCATCCTCGGTGTTCAAAACGAGTTCGCCTTTCTTGACGATGAGCTTCAGAAAGTTCACAAGATTGCGCGAGAACATCTGGCTCGCGTGCGCGCCGAGACTCGATACGAGGTGGGTCGGTCCGAGAACAACGACGCCTTTGACACTGTGGCTCTCGCCCGCTTTCGTGACTTCACAATTGCCGCCGTGCTCGGCCATCAGATCCACCACCACCGAACCCGGGCGCATGGCTTCAACCATGGCGCGGGTGACGAGAACCGGCGCCTTCTTCCCCGGAACACCGGCGGTGGTGATCACCACATCGCTGTCCGCGACGGCCTTCAACATGGCCGCGCGCTGCCGGGCCAGAAACTCCTCGCTGACCGCCTTGGCGTACCCTCCCGTACCCTCGGCTTCGCGGGAGTCCACTTCGAGTTCGAGGAACTTCGCGCCGAGCGAGGCCACCTGTTCCTTCGCGGCCGCCCGGACATCGTAGGCGAGAACGCTCGCCCCCAGTCGCTTCGCGGTTGCGATCGCCGAAAGTCCAGCCACACCCGCGCCCATAACCAGGACCCGGGCGGGAGACAGGGTTCCGGCGGCCGTCATCATGAGGGGGAAAACGCGGGGCAAAGCGTCCGCCGCAAGCAGAACGCCCCGATAGCCCATAAGGGTCGCCATCGAGGATAAAACGTCCATCGACTGGGCGCGCGAAATGCGCGGAAGCAGCTCGAGGGCCATGGTGGAAGCACCGCTCTTCGCGATGGCCGCGTGAGGGCCGGGTTTCGTGAGCGCGTCGCCCATGCCCACAAATAGCTGGTCCGCCTTCCCGGGGCCCGGTAAACCGGTTTCGGGTGAGACGAAAAGCACGACCGGGCAGGCGGCCAGGAGCTCCTCGCGAGTTTTCGCGACAAGGGCGCCGGCCGCCTCGTAAACCGAGTCGGGATACGTGGACGCGACGCCTGCCCCCGCTTCAATCATCAACTCGGCGCCGAGCGCCTGAATGGCCTTGAGATCGGCCGGTACCAGCGAGACCCGCTTTTCGCCGGGCGGTGTTTCTTTGAGGACGCCAATGCGAAGGGGCATGCAGGGGGTCAAGTATCGCCGAAAATCGATGGCCTGTGCTACTTTCGCCGCCCAGAGATGAAAGCGATTTCCATCCTCGGCTCAACCGGCTCAATCGGAAACAGCACCCTCGCGGTGATTAGCACATTTCCCGACCGGTTTCGCGTGGTCGGTTTGTCGGCAGGAAGCAACGTTGAAAAACTGGCCGAACAGATTTCCCTTTTCAAGCCAAAAATCGTTTCGGTCAGAAGCCGGGAATCGCTCATCGCTCTGGGACAACTGGTGGACCTGTCCGGCATCGAATCGGGGTTCGGGGAAGAAGCGATGGTGGCGGTCTCCACGTTTGAAGACGCCGATCTCGTGGTCGCCGCCGCGGTGGGGGCCCTCGGCCTGGTGCCCACCCTCGCCGCCATTCAGGCCGGCAAGGATGTGGCCCTCGCCAACAAGGAAGCCCTGGTCATGGCCGGGGAGCTTATGACCCGTGAGCAGCAAGCTCGTGGCACGAGGCTTTTGCCCATCGACTCCGAACACTGCGCGTTGCACCAGTGCCTCGCCTCCCGCGACATCAGTAGTGTCGCGAAGCTCTGGCTCACCGCGTCGGGCGGACCCTTCCGAAAACGCGAGGCGGCAACGTTTCCGACCATCACCATTGAAGAGGCGCTGAATCACCCCACCTGGCGGATGGGGAGAAAAATCACCATCGATTCGGCGACGCTCATGAATAAGGCGCTTGAGATCATCGAGGCCCACTGGCTCTTCGGAATTTCGCAGGATCGGATCGACGTGGTGGTTCACCCTCAGTCCGTTGTTCACTCGATGGTGGAGTTCGTCGACGGGACGGTGCTGGCCCAGTTGGGGCGCACGGACATGCGGATTCCCATTCAGTACGCTCTCAGCTACCCGGAGGCCTGGAGGACGCCGCTCGAACCCATGGATCTCTCCACCGCCCTCTCGCTCAACTTCGAGCCGCCTGATCACGGGCGATTCAAGAGTCTGGGCCTGGCCCGCCGTGCGCTCGAACGCGGAGGGACGACGCCCGCGGCTATGAACGCGGCGAACGAGGTGGCCGTTCAAGCATTTCTGGACGGCGAAATTCCCTTCACCGGAATCACTGAAGTCGTGAGCGACGTGGTGCTGAACCACGCATCGACGGCTGCCAGCGCTCTCGATGTGGTGCTCGCCGCGGATCGGGCCGCAAGAGAGGGGGCTCGAGCCGCTTGCTCGGCCGTTCGCGTCTAATCCAAAGATTCAGCGGTTGGCCCAAAGCAGACCAAGCGCGAGGATTGCCGGGGTGGCCTGCACAATGAAGATGCGCCGCGATACCGTGATGGATCCGTAGATCCCGGCCGTGATCACGCAGAGAAGAAAGAACGTTTTCACCGCGAATGCCTGAGATGGGGGGGACGTGAGCAGGCTCCAGATGAGGCCGGCCGACAGGAAACCGTTGTAAAGGCCCTGGTTCGCGGCCAGAGTCGCCGAGGCTTGGGCGTGTTCGAGGCTGTTGCGGAATGTCTTCAAACCGAGGGGCTTCGTCCAAAGGAACATCTCAAGGACCAGGAACCAGGCGTGCAAGAGCGCCACCAGGGCGACCAGAACGTCGGCAAGTGCGCTCATCGATGACTCTCCTCATTCAAGAGACGACCCTCCGCGTCACTCTACCTCCCGATTGGAGTCTCGATTTTCATCGTCAGCCATCTAGACTGCGGGGTCTTTCCCACATGATTGGAAACCCCTGATTTGATGGACGCAATCGGCAGCTTTGCCAACTCGACGGTCGCCCTCATCGTCGTTCTGGGCATCATCATCTTCTTCCACGAGTCGGGCCATTTCCTTCTGGCCAAGGCATTCGGCATGCGCGTCTTCATCTTCTCCTTCGGTTTCGGGAAGAGGCTCTTCGGCTTCAAGCGCGGAGACACCGACTACCGCGTCTCCCTCATCCCTCTCGGGGGATACGTGAAACTCGAAGGCGAGCCGGACGATGTCGTCTCCGAAGACACCGCGCCCCGCGGAGATGGCAACGATTTCACGGCGAGGCCGCGCTGGCAGAGGCTGATCGTTTACGTCGCCGGTCCGGCCATGAATGTCGTCCTTGCGGTTCTGACCTTCACCATCATCTTCATGCTCGGGGTGGGCGTGCCCGGCGTGCGCTACGACGCGCCCACCATCGGCGCCATCGACCCCTCTTCTCCGGC
>JANLWV010000132.1:0-2618 GCA_031364765.1 Vicinamibacteria bacterium | reverse complement strand
CAGGAGCTCGATCCGGCCGGTTGAAGTTACCTCCAAGAGAGTGCATCATGGGATGAATCAGCCGTTTCATCTGGTGCAACTGCGGGACATCTTCAGACAACCCCGGGGGGTTGCCCTCCGCTCAAAACGCCCTTGACCACGAGTCGCTCTCGGCCTAACCTCCGGCCAATCTAGACACCGAGGCGGTCGCGGGGCGGCCCCTCACTAAGGAGCGATTTGCTATGAGATCCACACCGGGGCGTTCCCCCGCCTTCCTCCTCGCGGCAGCCCTGGCTCTCACCGCGTCCTACTCCACCGCACAGACCGTCAGTGGCACAGTTGAGGGAACGATCCAGGACTCCCAGGGGGGAAGGCTGCCGGGTGTCGCCATCGAACTTCGCAGCACGGAAACCGGGCAGCTCCGAACCACCGTCACGAATGGCCAGGGTTTCTACAGAGTGTCGTTTGTTCCGATTGGCCGGTACCGCGCCGCGACCGAAATCTCCGGCTTCGGCAAAAAAGTGCGGGAGATCGACGTTCGACTCAACAGCACGAGCGTCGTGGACTGGACGCTCTCGCCGGCTCTCGCCGAGGAAGTGGTGGTGACGGTCGACGCACCGAGAATCAACACCACCTCGGGCGCCATCCAGAGTTCGCTGACCTCGGAACAGATCATGGAAAAACCGACGGTGATGAACATCAACAACGTGAACCAGTTCCTCTCGCTGGCGGAAACGTTCGCGGGTTTTCAGGAGAACCCGACCTCGGGTCAGAACAATCCCACGGCGTCCTCTGGCTCGTCGATCAACTTCAACGGAGCGGGAACTCGCGGATCCACATTCCAGATCAACGGCGTCAACAACGACGACTATTCGGAGAACCAGAACCGCCAGGGCGTGCCTCTGGCCACGATCAAGGAGTTTCAGGTCATCTCGAACTCGTACTCAGCGGAGTTCGGTCGCGGCTATGGCGCCGTGGTTCTGGTTCAGACGAAGCAGGGCACTAATGCAGTCAAGGGCGAAGCGTACTTCAACCGGCAGGACAGCGACTGGAACGAGCGCGCCTTCTTCAATCCAGCCCCTGCGGCCAAGCCGATCAACTCCCGCAACGTGTTCGGCGGCGTTCTCGGCGCTCCTTTGATCAAGGACAAGCTTTTCGCGTTCGTTTCGATCGAGCACGCGCGCCGGTCGGGTCAACAGAGCTACACCAGAGACCTGATCACCGCCGCGGACAGGGCGCTGCCCCGGCTGACTCGGGGAAACGACACTCCGGCGAACCGGGCCTTCATCGACTCTGTCGTTGCGCGATTCGGGTCGCTCGTCCCCAACGACCCGCGCAGCACCAGGACGTACGCGGGCGTCCAGGAGTTCGATCAGCCGGTGCGCGACTACAGCGCTCGGCTTGACTACAACATGTCTTCGAAGGATCACGTCACCGCGCGGTTCCAGTTCTCCAAGCAACTCTTTACCGCCGACGACATCGTGGTTGGCGAAGCGACGCAGCAGAGGAACAATCAGAAGAACTTCGGCATCACCTACACCCGCACCTTTTCACCAAGGGCCACCGGCGAGTTCCGGTATGGGCTGGGGATAAGGGACACCAACGTCGAGATCAAGGACGGGAACACGACTCCCGTGATTCGCTTCGCCGGATCGCCCGTCTCCGGGTCCATCATCGGCAACGCGGGCACGTTCCCTATTCTTCGCGATCAGCTCGATCACCAGTTCGTCTATGACTTCACAACCATCATGGGGAATCGTCATGTCCTGAAACTCGGAACCGACATCAGATTCTCGAAGCTCGACGACGTCGCGCAGAGCTTCAACCGAGGGTTTTGGAACTTCTCTGCGGCCTGCGGCGGCCAGACCTACTCATCTTCCTACGCGGCCTTCTTCGACGGCTGTGTCGGGACTTACACGAAGGCCTACGGTCCCGATTTCCTTGAGAACCGGCTGCGTGAATACAACTTCTACGTTCAGGATGATTTCAAGGTCCGGCCGAACCTCACCCTCAACCTCGGTCTCCGATATGAGATTGCGGGCGCTCCCACCGAGGCGAAGGACCGAATCGACTACGGGTACAAGACAGACAAGAACAACGTTGAGCCCCGGCTTGGGTTTGCGTGGGCTCCGAATCAGGAAGGGGGTCTTATCGGCAAACTCTTCGGAGGCGCTTCGAACGGATCCCTGCGCGGCGGCTACGGCATAAATCACGGGCGCCTCTTCCAATCGATTTTTTCCATAAGCGGCGCTTCGGTCAGAACGAATCCCCCGAACGCCGCGTCGCTCTCCTTCACCGGTTCCACAAACCTCGCCGATCCCACCAACGGCTTTGTCTTTCAGCCGGGCGGGGCGCAAACGACGCGCGTGACTTTGGCCGAGATCGATCCAGACCTCCGCATGCCCTATACGCACCAGTGGAACCTCACTTTCGAGCGCAAGATTCCGTGGAACTCTTCAATGCGTCTCACCTACAGCGGCCTAAGGGGGAAGGACATGGTGCGAAACGCGCAGGAGGGGAACCTGCCCGTGGCCCCTGGCGCTCCGGGATCCACGTACGTGGTCGCCGCCGACTTCTTTTGTGCCGGAACCGGAACGCCTGGCGTACCGACGAACGCTACGTGCCCCAATGCCGTTCCC
>JANLWV010000114.1:0-3165 GCA_031364765.1 Vicinamibacteria bacterium | reverse complement strand
CGCCGGTCGTGCGCGATTTGCCCGCCGATGGCCGCGTGGACGGCTACGACAAAGTCAGCGCGGCGCTACCGCTTTCGGCGCGATGCACGCGGCTCCGGGAGACGCCGGAGCACCTCCGCGAACTGCGCGCGAAACTCCGTCGCCGCGCCGTCGACTCCGACGGGCGGCGGCACGCCAACTCCCACCGCCACGGCGACCCCCGCCCCCACCCCCACACCCACCCCATCGCCGGTCGCGGGCCTCAGGTGCGAACTTCCCGATCGGCCCAATTGCAGCGGCTCCGGTTGTTGCTCCGAAGGGGGTGGAAACAACTACGTCACCGCCATCGACAACGCCCAGACGGACCTCGAGCGAACCCGGCCGGACATTTTCAATCCGAATGGTTCCCTCAGAGTCGACGAGATCGAGTACACCGAAATCCTGGCCGCAAGGATCACCGCCATGACCGGGATCTGCGCGATCGGTGGCGGTAGAGGAAGGGCCACCTCAAAGGACGAGGTCGGGCTCAAACGGAACAATGACCAGTCCACCAACGTCGACGTGATCATCGGAAGCTCCAACAAGCCCTACATCGGCGGCGTGTGGAACTGCCGGCCGGCGTCGTTTTAGGAAGGCTCAAGGCGGGGGGAGGGAACCTGGGTTTCGAGGTTCGGCTCGAAGCCTTCGGAAGAGGCGGAGCCTCCCGCGACGGAAAACCTCGGAGTAGGGCTCGTCCGGCTGAGGGACTCTGTCTTCCGGAGCACCCCAGGCCAGGACCACGTCGGCCCAGAACGAACCCGGGAGGTTCTTTCTGATGCGGTGTTTGACTCCGGGCCGAAAGCTGACCGGAAAGTGCTGAGTCCCCCCTTCGTAACTGGACAGGCAGACGGCGTTCGTGGCGATACAGTAGTAATCGGAGGAAAAAAGATCGACGACCGACCTGGGCCCCGGCTCGGCCTTGATCGACACCAGGGTTTCGCCCGCGCGCACCCAGGCGACGCCGGCGGTGAACTCCTCGATTTCGCGGTTCGTTTTTGCCACGTGTCGGACCACCAGCCCCAGATTCGCAACGATCAGCGCCAGTGCGACGCCATGGCGCAGGCCGACCCGACCTCGGGGAGCGCTCCGGACCGCCCCGAGAGCGACCAGAAGCGACACCGGCGCGAGTCGCCCCTTAAGGTATCCGCCGTGCGCACGGAGGGTGTCGGGGATCAGAACGAAGAACAACAGCAGGGTTGCGGAGAGGGCGAACATCGACGAGCGCCAGCGTGCGGAGCCGGAACTTCCTTCATCCTCGGCGTCCCAGAACCAGACGGACATTGCCAAAATCACAAGGCCGAGGAGCCAGATGCCGCCATGCGCCGTGAAGATCTCGTGATACAGCACGGCGGGCGCCTCCACCACTCGGGCGAGAGTGCCCCGAGCCTCCTCCGAGGCGATGCTGATCGCGCTGGAATCCTCCGGTGTGCCAAAGAAGCTTGTGGACTTGAGGTACTGGAACGTGAGGAGCGTCGCGGGTGCGGAGGCCAGGAGGACTAGGACGATGCCGCGCAGTCGAGCGACAGGCACGGTTACCGTCAGCCAGAGGAGGCAGAAAACAGTGATCAGGAGGGCAGCAAGGTGGGCGAAATAAGAGGCCAGAAGGAGAAGGGAAAGCCAGATCGTGTCTCCTGCCGAGAGACCGTCGGTGCGGCGCACGAACCAGCCCATGACCAGAAACAGCAGAACCACCCCGAGACCGTAGCTGTAAAAGCCCCGGAAGAGGCAGCTGTTCCACACGAAGAGCAGTCCCAGCGCCGACGCCCCCGAAGCGCCAACGCCCGCGAGAAAGTAGTCCAGAGCCAGCGGCAGTCCCACGACATACAAAGAGATGAGCACTTTCTCGGCGATGCGGGGCGGCAGAGCTTCGGTCAGCGCCCCGAGCAGCGCCGCGGCCGCCCAGTTGGGAATAGGCGAGAGTCTCCTTTCGAAAAACTCCGATTCAGGGGCCGCGGGGTCCACGCACACCTTGAAGACGCGCGCGTTGAGCACGTGCGCCGGCCCGTCCTGGGTGGGAAAATACCGGAAGCCCCACACCGGCCCGAGACCTAGAGCCACGAACACGAAGAACATGCCGCGTCGCAGACCGCCGTGCATGCTATCGCGAGCCAAGGTCCAAACAGCGGAGCCCGGCCACCGCGTCAAGGCTCCGGACCCAGCGTGGTTACGATGCAGGCGGCGAGCATGGAAGCGAGGGCCCGATCGCCGGCCAGGGTCAGATGGATCCCGTCTTTCCGGAAATATTGCTCGGCGGGAGGCGGCAGCGAGCGGAACTCCGAAGCGGCGTCACACAGGGTGGCGCCCGCGGATCGAGCGACGGCGCGGGTGGCTTCGACATACGCCTCATGCAGCAAAACGAGGTCGCTGAGGCGACGCAGGTGGCGTTGCTTCAGGTACTCGGGCTCCCGGCCCACTGCGTGGTTCGAGGCCGCGGTGATCACCACCATCCGGGCGCCCGCGCGTCGACCAGTCTGGATCATGGTCTCGAGGTTGCGCCGATAGCGCGGCAGTTCGACTCGGTTCGGCCGTTCCGACGACGCCCTGGTAAAAACCATCCACGCCTTATAACCCAGTTGGACAAGCCGCGAGCCGGCCGAGAGTTCGAGCGCCAGCGACGTGCGACTGATCTCGGAATCGGGAGGGCCGAGGGCGACCCAGTGATCGTTCCAGCCGAAGTAAAGGGTGATGATGGCGGGATGCAGGGGAAGGATGTCTCGTCGTAGCTGGGTCAGGCCCTGCTCCGAGGACCAGCCGGAGACCCCAAGCGAAACCCCCGATGCCAGGTCCGGCCGCACCTCGGAGAGCCGTTTGAGAGTGATTTCAGGATAGCGGCCGAACTCGGTGCATGAGTCTCCCATGAAGACCAACGCCGGGTGAGATCGCCGAGCCGATTCGAGGAGGGCCCGGTACTGCTTCGGAACCCAGAAGACGTCGGGATCTGAATCGTAAAGCTGGAGGGCCGCAGGATCCGGCCAGCCGAACTGCACCTTGGGAACGAGTGCGAACTCGAAGCCCGCGATCCTAAGGCCGGCCTCGATCAGACCCAGCGTGATCGCGCAGCTGAAGGTGAAGAGGAGAGCAGTTCTGAGCCAGGCTGGGACGCCCTCCGCGACGCGGACCCGGGTCAACGAGCACGCTCCATCGGCG
>JANLWV010000208.1:0-1692 GCA_031364765.1 Vicinamibacteria bacterium | reverse complement strand
CAGATCTTGATCTGTCGCTCTGACAGACTGAGGATCGATGCCAGCTCAATCCCGGGGAAGGCCGGCGCGCGCGCGTACGATGTCTTTGTGAGAGCCTTCAAGAAGGGTCTGCTCACCCGCACCACCGGCGACATCATCGCTTTGTCTCCACCCCCTGATCATCGAAAAGGCTCAGATCGCCGAGATCGCGAACCAGCTGTCAGAGGCGATCAAAGAGGCCGCCTAGCCCGTGCATCGGGCTCCCCCGGGAGTTCGATCGGGGCGGCCTCGCGCGCTCGAGCTAGAAGTCGCAGCCGTAGTCGACCGTGAGTTGTTCACGCGACTTCTGGGCGGCGGCGCGACAGGCAAGACCCAGCGCGATCGCGCCCTCGCGCATGGTTGCGAGGGCCCTCCACTTCGTGCGGTTTGCCTCGAAGGCTTCCATGAGTTGTTCCTTCTGCTCGCCGGAGACCTTGCCTTCGACGCAGTCCAGGTACTTCTTCACATAGTCGTCGCAGTCGGGCACGCCGAACCGCGTAATCCCTTCGGAGCCCTTGGACTCGGTCGCAGCCGCAGGCGGTTGAACCGAAGGCACGGGAGCTGGGGGAGTAGCCTGGCTCCCGGGCGCGCGGTCGCAAGCAATCCCGGCTGAAGCAAGAACGAGGACCAGAACAGGTTTCATGGCGCCCCTGAGGCTATCCCTTTCGGAGCGGGATCAGAAGCCGGTCCAGATAATCGCGATAGGGCCTGGTCCTCAAGTAGTTCGACATCCGGCGAACGTTCTGATAGCGAATTCCGCCGGTGAAGTCCGGGGCCTTACCGGCCATGACTGCGTCGAACCATCGCGTCACACCTCCCCGCCGCCGAGCGTCCAAGACGCGCGCCACCATCTCGGCCTGCCGATCGAGAAGCGGATAGGCCCCTCCGTCCGCGGTGAAATGACCCAGCACAAAGAAATTCCGCTCGCGCCGGTGGAAGACATTCAGGAAGAGCTCTGAAACATCATCGTCAGCAAGAATGCCGGGAGTCACAAACGGCACGCCGCGGACGTAGCCATCAGCCCCGGAGGATAGCTTCCCTCGCGGGGGCGATCAGGCCGGACGAACGCCTACAAAGACGTCGCGCCGAAGCGCCGGATCGTCAAGGCAGCGCGCCTGGAATCCCGCCCGACGCAATGCGCTCAGCCAGCGGCTTTTGGGAAACAGTCCGAACTCGTGGACATCCTGGTGGGCGCGAACCCGGCCGCGGGCATCCCGAAGCAGGTAGACGAAGTGCACCTCGTACGTCGTGTCGTCTGGATTCGGATCGAAAGTCCATTCCAAATAGCGGAGGCTCCGGTCCTTCTCGTCGTTGCCTCCATGGTGCGTTATCGATGAGTACGTCTCGCGGGTGCAGTCGGGCGCCACCACGGTGGCGCCGCCTGGCCTGGTGTGAACAAACGCGGTGCGCAACGCGCGGACAAGATCGGCCTCGGTCGTCATGTGCATGATCGCGTCGTGGATGAAGACGCGGTCAAACGTTCGCGCGATCCTTACCGAACGCATGTCGCCTCGCACGTGCTCACACTCGGGATTGAGCCTGCGGCTTCCCTTGAGCATCCCGGGGGACCGATCGACCAGCGTCAAGTCGAACCACTTCTTGAGATACGAGGCGTTGTTGCCGCCGCCCGAGCCCAGTTCGAGGACGGTCTTTGCCGGCGTGCCCCCGCGCGAC
>JANLWV010000040.1:0-5156 GCA_031364765.1 Vicinamibacteria bacterium | reverse complement strand
CGCATCCATCTTTATCGCGGCCATTGTCGTCGTGTCGATCGTCTCGCGGGCCATGCGATCGACCGAACTCAGAGTCGGACAAGTGAAGCTCAGCCCCAAGGCTGTCGATTTCCTTTCGTCTTTTGCCCCGAATCCGGTGCGCATCATCGCCCACCGGCCGGACAAGAGGAACATCGAGGAATATGACCGCAAGGAGAAGCAGGCGCGGGAGGATCATTCGCTCAACAGCGGCGAAACCGTGGTCTTCCTGGAGATGGTTCAGGGCGACGCGTCCGCCTTCGAAGACGACATCGATGTGCGCGGCGTGAAGATAGGGCCGCACCGGATTCTTCGCTGTACCGCTCCCGCCATCCCGAATGCGATTGCCGCGATCCTCCTCAAGGCTCAGTCCACATCCGCGCAGACTTCCCACGCCTACTTTGGGTGGACGGAGGGCAATCCCATCTCCTACGTCTTGAAGTACATCTTCCTCGGGGAGGGCGACACCGCACCCGTGACGCGGGAAGTCCTCCGTCGGGCGGTCAAGACGCCGTCGGAACGCCCCCGGATTCACGTCGGCTGATGGGGGCGCCGATCATGGACACGCCTCCGCCTGCCCAACGCCGGATCGATGACGGGACGGCGGCCCCGGGGCGAGGGGCGATGAGGGAATCCGAGGATCGGGGATACTTCCATCGCTACGTCGGGCTTCCGTTCGAGACTCTCTTTCTGCAGGGACAGTCGACGCGGCAACTGGCTTACGCCGTCGCCATCGGCGTCACTTTCGGCCTGTTTCCGATCATGGGGGTCTCTATCCCGTTCTGTTTTGTGGCCGCCCTTGTTTTCCGGGCCCCCCAACCGCTGACTCACGCCGTGAACTACGCGGTTTATCCGCTTCAGATACCGCTGATCTTCGTCTTTGTTCGCCTGGGAGAGTGGATGATGGGCGCTCCGAATGTGTCCCTCGCACCCTCGGAAATTCTGGAATTGGCTCGGACCGATATGGTGAGATTCGTCGAGGAGTTCGGTCTCACCTGCCTTCACGCGATGCTGGCCTGGAGCGTCTCGGCGCCGCTCATTTTTGTAGGGACGTTCAGCGTGGTTCGCCCTCTGATCGCGCAGCTGCGCGATCAGCACCAGGCAAAACCGTGGTGATCCAAAGATCGTCGCCTTAGGTAGATAGGCCTTGCCGGCGGCGACCCAAAACCCGTATACTACAAGTTGCTTGAGTGGGCAGACGCCCACTCTTTTTTTTCCGTCGCGAATTTTTCGAAAGTTGGTGAAGATTTGCCCGCAAGCGTTGCCGCCCCCAAGGCCAAAGACCCCCGGAAGGGACTGGAAGGAGAGGTCTTTGTCCGCGCGGCGGCCGAGCGGGTGGCCCGTTCGTCCGGGCTCGATCTTGTCGACATCGAGATGAAGCGGGGAGGGAAGGGACCTCTGCTGAGGATCTTCCTGGACAAACCGGGACGGATCTGCCTCGAGGATCTGGAGAGCGCCTCTCGGGAGATCTCAGCCATCCTTGACGTCGAGGATCCCATCGGCCGCTCTTACACCCTGGAGGTGTCCTCTCCGGGCATGACCCGACCGCTCAAGACCCCGGCCGACTTCGAGCGCGTACTGCAGAAGAACGTTCAGATCGCATTTGCGGATCCCGGGCCCAGTGTGCCGATCAAGGAAGTGAAGGGCCGCCTGCTCGCGGTGAGCGATAAGGAGGTGCGGATCGTCCCTCGCGACAACAACGGCCGGGAAGGCGCCGAAATCGCCGTGCCATTTTCGGCTCTGCGCCACGCCCAAAGAGAAATTTCGTTCAGGTAAATCATGGCTAACGAGCTGAAAAAACGCATCGAGCTGTCTCCCGCGAGAAGAATCTCGACCCCGAGGTTGTGATCCGGGCGATCGAGGACGCGATTCTCCAGGCGGCCAAGCGCTTCTTCAACAACGATGAAGACCTGCGCAGCCGCTTCAACCACGAGACGGGCGATATCGACGTTTTTGCCGTGAAGGAAGTGGTCGAGAAGGTGACCGACGAAGAGATTGAGATCAGCCTCGACCAGGCGCGCGAACTCATTCCCGAGGCCGAGCTTGGGATGGAGATCGAGTTCCCGAAGCGGACCGAGGGTCTTGGTCGCATCGCCGCCCAGGCCGCGAAGCAGGTCATCTTCCAGAAGGTGCGTGACGCCGAGCGCGACAACGTCATCGCCGAGTTCGAACGACGCCGCGGTGACGTGCTGAATGGCGTCATCAAGCGTCAGGAGGGCACGGACTACATCATCGACCTTGGTCGTACCGAGGCGGTGCTGCCTCGTAAAGAGCAGAGCCGCGCCGAGAACTATCAAACGGGAGACCGCATCCGCGTCGCGATCCTCTCGGTTCAACGGTCCACCCGTGGCGGTCCACAAGTGACGGTCTCTCGCACCGACGGCGCGCTTTTACGCAAGCTCCTCGAAATGGAAGTGCCTGAGATCTTCGACGGGACGGTCAAGATCCGGGCCTGCGTCCGAGAGCCCGGAGAAAGAGCGAAGGTCGCCGTGGAATCGACCCACAAGGACATCGATCCCATCGGCGCGTGCGTGGGGATGAAGGGCACGCGCGTTCAGGCGGTGATTCGCGAGCTGCGGGGCGAGAAGATCGACATCATCGAGTGGGATGACGATCCGGTGGCTCTGGTCAAGGCCGCCCTTCAACCGGCGCAGGTCTCTCGCGTTCAGGTCGTCGACTCCGAGCAGAAGATCATGGAAGTGGTCGTCGAAGACAAGCAGCTCTCTCTCGCCATTGGCAAGCGAGGCCAGAACGTGCGCCTGGCCGCGAAGCTCGTCGGCTGGCGCATCGAGATCAAGAGCGAGGAAGAGAAACGCCTCGAAGTGGCCGCTCAACTGGTTGAATTCCGGACGATGGACGGTGTCGACAAGGACATCGTTCAGCGCCTCATGGACGCTCGAGTGCAGGGCCTCGATCACCTTCTCCAGATGACGAACGAGGAGTTCGCGTCCATCGACATCGACGAGGCCACGGCCGCGTCGCTGAGGCAGGCGGCCACGGCCGCTTTACCCAAAGTGGCGATCCGCGAGACTCCGCACGAGCCGGCGCCCGAGCCCGGTGAGGGCGCGACCCATCCGCCTGCCGGAGACGCGGCCTAGTGCTTTTGGGCCTCGTTCCGTCGTCGATCCACCGGGTCTCCACACCCTTCATACGTCCAGAAACAGGTCGATAAAAGCTTCATGCCCAAACCCCGCGTCTACGAACTCGCCCGCGAACTCGGTCTCTCGTCCCAGGAGATCATCGAGAAGCTGAAGGCGATGGGAATCGAGGCGAAGGCCCCGTCGAGTTCCGTTGACGAAGACCAGGCCACCAAGTTCAAACGACACGTTCGGCTCGAGAGCCAGGGTTCGAAGAAGAGCCGCGTTTACGGATCTGAAGAGGACGAAGGCGAACGGGACGCTCTTGAGAAGGAGCGCGCGGCCAGGATTGCGGCCGAGCGCGCGGACAGGGAACTCGCCGCCCAGGAAGCCGAAAAGGAGCGGTCGGCTCGAAAGGCTGGAGGTCGCCCGAAAGCGACTGCGACGGCTCCGCCAGCCGCGGCCGCGCCCGCGGTCAGGCTGGCTCCACGCGTGGCCGCTAAACCCGTGGAGCCTTCCGCTGAACCGACGCCGATTCAGAAGCCCCTCGCGGCCAAGGCGGCTCCCGCCCCGCCTTCGAGCCCTGCGCCCGAAAAAGCGGAGGCCCTGGCCCCCAGGGGACCGATGACGGTAGCTCCGATCGGCCGCGTGCGCCGCGCTGCGACTTCCGGCTCGGAATCGGACTCTGCTGCTATCACTGCGGTTGACGCCGGGCCCTCCCATGACGGCTCCCTGGAAGGCGCCGCCATGGCGCTTAGGGCGCACGAGCCCCGACCCGACGCAGGGCCGGCATTAGGTTTGACTGAAGACGTGACCGAAGCTGGCGTTCCTGCCGTGGGTCCATCGGCGGCGCCCGTGCGCATGACGCCGCGGATCGCGCCCCTCCGGCCGATCGGCCGACCCGCCGCGGGGGCCAGGACAGATGCGTCAGAAGTTCCAGAGGGAGTCGCGGGGGTGGAGGCTACCGAGGCGCCCGCGCCGTTCCTGATGAAGCCACTTTCGCCCGTGATTCGGGCGATACGACCCATCGCATCGTCGTCTCGAACGACCGGGCAGCACCGCGTGGCCACGCGTCCTGGAGCGCCGCCCCAGCGGCCCGGACTTCGTGGCGGCACGCCTGGGGTCCGGGGAGCGCAGGCTCCTTCGACTACTGGGCCTTCAGGGCGTCCAGGTGGCGCGGCCCCGGGCGCCTCTCCGCCATCCTCGCCAGGAGGACGGCCCGGCGCCTATCGGCCAGGGCTCGGCGCCCGGCGACAGCCCAGGGAGAAAGGCGCCCGCGAGATCACTCCCATCGTCACGCAGGAGCGTCCGAAATGGACAGGGCCGCTGCGGCCGATCACGATCACCGAAGGAGTCACGGTCAAGGAGTTGTCGGAGCGCATGCCTGACGCCAAGAACCGGGATATTTTGAAATACCTGATCGGCAAAGGCCTGATGCTCACGGTCAACCAGACCCTCGATATTGAGATCGCGCAGGACGTGTGCCGCGAGTTCGGTTACGACGCCACCGTCCGCTCCTATGAAGAGGAAGTGGTCCAGGAACAAAGCCAGGTTGTGAAAAGCGTCGGCGCGGTTCCGCGCGCTCCGGTGGTCACGGTCATGGGCCACGTCGACCACGGCAAGACATCGCTCCTCGACGCGATTCGCGAGACCCGGGTGGCGGAGCGCGAGCATGGCGGAATCACCCAGCACATCGGCGCCTACAAGATCGACGTTCGCGATCGTGCCGTGGTCTTTCTCGACACGCCGGGACATGAAGCCTTCACCCTGATGCGATCCCGTGGCGCCCGGGTCACCGACATCGTGGTGCTCGTGGTCGCCGCCGATGACGGTGTCATGCCCCAGACCCTCGAGGCCCTGGATCACGCGAAGGCCGCCGGAGTGCCGATTGTGGTGGCCGTCAACAAGATCGACAAAGCCGAGGCTCAGCCCGACCGCATCCGGCAGCAGCTCGCCGACCGCGGCCTGCTCTGCGAGGAGTGGGGCGGTCAGACCGTCTTCGTCAACGTCTCGGCCAAGAAGAAGCAGAACCTCGACCAGCTTCTTGAGATGATCCTCCTC
>JANLWV010000024.1:0-5159 GCA_031364765.1 Vicinamibacteria bacterium | reverse complement strand
GCTCGAGCCTGAAACCGAACTTCTTCTGAAGTTCCTGAAGGGGAGCGGAGGCGCCGAAGGTCTTCATTCCGATGGCTCGGCCTTTCGTGCCGACATACTTGAACCATCCCATCGTAGTGCCGAATTCCACGGAAATGCGCGCGGTGACCGAGGGCGGCAACACCTGATCGCGGTACTCCTGAGGCTGGTGCTCGAAGAGCTCCCAGGAGGGCATGCTGACCACCCGGCTCGCGATCCCGTCTTTCGTAAGTTGTTCGTGAGCCTGCAGGCACAACGAAACCTCGCTCCCCGTGCCGATCAGGATGACTTCCGGCTTTCCGTCGTTGCCGTCGGCGAGAACATAGGCGCCTTTGGCCAGTCCGCTGGCGGCCGCATACTTCGTGCGATCGACCGTGGGCAGGGCCTGCCGGGTAAGAATGAGAGCGACCGGCTCGTGCCGCAGGGGCATGAGGAATCGCCACGCCTCCGCGACCTCATTGGCGTCGGCGGGCCGAATGGTGATCAGTCCAGGAATGGCGCGCAGCGAAAGCACCTGCTCGACCGGCTGGTGGGTGGGTCCATCCTCGCCGACGCCGATGGAGTCGTGCGTGAACACGTAGATGACGGGAATTTCCATGATCGCGGCCAGCCGGATGGGGGCCCGGCCATAGTCGCTGAAGATCAGGAAGCCCGATCCGTAGGGACGCACTTTGGAGAGTGACATACCGTTCATGACCGCGCCCATGGCGTGTTCGCGGATGCCGAAGTGGAAGTTGCGCCCGCCATACGTCTCGGCGGAGAAGTCGCCCGCCCCTTCGAAAGTGAGCCGCGTTTTCGTTGACGGCGCGAGATCGGCCGAGCCGCCCATCAACCAGGGAACGCTCTGGGCCAGAGCGTTTAGAACCTTCTGCGAGGCGTCGCGTCCAGCCAGACCCTTCGCGTCTTTGGGGAAGACGGGCACGTTCTTGTCCCATCCTTCGGGCAACTGACGCCTCTGCATGCGGTCGAGTTCGTCCGCGAGCCCTGGGTTCTCAGCCCGGTAGCGCACGAGTTTCTCCATCCAATCCTTGCGCAGGGAGCCCCCGCGGGCGCCCATGTTCTTCGCGAAGTGCCCGGTGACGCCGTCGGGAACGAGGAACTGCGCGTCTTCAGGCCAGCCGTAGAAACGCTTGGTGAGCTTGATCTCCTCGGCGCCGAGGGGTTCGCCGTGGGCGGCGTGGGAGTCCTGTTTGTTGGGCGCGCCGTAGCCGATGTGGCTGTCCACGATGATAAGGGTGGGCCGGCCCTTGGTCAGCTTGGCATTCTGGTAGGCGCGATCGAGCATCTCCAGATCGTTGGCGTCGCCCACGCGGGTCACGTTCCAGCCGTAGGAGATGAACCGCGTCGCCACATCCTCGCTGAACGCGAGGGTGGTGTGGCCTTCGATGGTGATCTTGTTGTTGTCGTAGATCCAGGCCAGATTGTCGAGTTGCAAGTGGCCCGCGAGCGAGGCCGCCTCGTGGGAGATGCCCTCCATCATGCAGCCATCGCCTGCGAGCGCGTAGACGCGGTGCGTGAACATTTCGAAGCCGGGCTTGTTGTAGCGCGAGGCCAGCCATTTTGAAGCGATGGCCATGCCGACACTCGTGGCCACACCCTGGCCGAGGGGTCCCGTGGTCGTCTCTATGCCCGAGGTCCAGCGGTATTCCGGGTGTCCGGGGCAACGACTGTCGAGCTGACGGAAACGCTTGATGTCGTCGAGAGGCACCGACAGGTCGCCGAGCGTCTCGTACTTCGGGTTGACCGCTTTCACGCCCGCGAGGTGAAGAAGCGAGTACAGCAGCATCGAGGCGTGGCCCATCGAGAGGACGAACCGGTCGCGGTCCGGCCAGATCGGGTCATTCGGATCGAAGCGCAGATGCCGCTGCCACAGGGCGTAAGCGACCGGCGCCATCGCCATGGGCGTGCCCGGATGGCCGGAATTCGCCTGCTGCACCGCGTCCATCGCCAGGGTGCGAATGGTGTTGACGGAAAGCTGGTCGAGGTCTGTGGTCGGCATGGAGGTCTCCCGGGGGAAAGGCGTAGCGACTTCAGCTGCGGCGGAGGCGCAACCCTATTCTGCCCGGGGGTCTTTGGCAACAACCGTCGCCGAGGCCTAATCGCCCGGTCGAACGGCCCTCCCGATCCGGGTCAAGCCCGGATCGGCCTGATGCTCTCTTTTACGGGCGCGGAGTCGGATAGCCCATTGCGTCGCCGGCGATCACGGCATCCGGGACGAGTTGGGTGGACTGGCGGCGCTCCCGCACGTCGAGTCCGGACATCACCATGGAGCCGAGGAAGAAGATTGTCCAGAAGATTTTCATGAGGTAGGTTTCCTTTAATCGAGGGGGTTTTGTGTAGGGTTTGGGAAGCGCATCCGAGGCGGAAACGCCCCCATATACACACAATATACAGCTAGTTTTGCATTGGCGTTAGCAAGTGTGTCAGAATATTGAACCATGAACTCCCTCGGATCCATGATTGAAAGTTTGGTGGCCGACGATCCTCGCCGGTCTGCCGATCGTTTGCTGTCGAAGATGTGCGATGTGGCTGGAGCCGAAGGCGGGGCCGTTCTGGTTCCCCAAGGCGACAACGCCAGTGTATTCCTTTCGTACCGGCTCTCCCTGGCTGGCCTCGGGAGCCTGCCGATTCGTTTCCAGGACCATCGGGCCCGCCTGGCGAAGGGAGAGGTTGTCTCAGCATCCGGCTTCGCCCTGGCGGCCATAAACGCGGACGGCGATGCGCATCTGGGCTGGGTCTATCTCGAGAATCCGCGGACGGCGGAGCCGAAGGAGTTGCGCCCGTTCCTGCTGGCCATCGCGAAGGCCGTAGGCGCCCTGGGCGAGTCCGCTTTCGCCCGTGTGCCGAACGTCAATCGCGCCGATGCCAACCGCGCCAATATCCTGCGGATCCTCGAAGAGAACGACTGGAACATCGCACGAGTCTCGCGCGGCCTCGGCGTCACTCGGCGAACGCTCTACATGCGTCTCGCCGCATTCGGCATCGCCCGTAAAAAAGTGCCTCGCCTCGCAAAGCCGCTAACCGCCTGACGCCGTTCAGCGTAGGAGGGCGTCTTGCCCACGCTTCATTCAATTCTCGCCGTACTGAGCCTCGGTCTTCTGGCCGTGCTTTGCGCGGGCATTGTCCGGCGGGGGAAGCTGGCCCAGTGCTTCCTCTTCTCAGCCTACATCGCGGCGGCGACCTGCTTTACGGCCCTGATTCTCCTCTTTCCAGCCTCGTACACCCCCGAGGCTTTCATGGTGAAGCAAGGGATCTACGACTCACTGCTGTTCGGCATGTCTCTGGAGCTCTCCTACCGCGCGTTCTCGGCCTTCACCGGAATTGCAAACCGCGTGCGTGGATTGTTGGCGTTTGCCGTGGCCGGTTCGTCAGTGGTCATCTTTTTCCTGACCCCGACGAACCCGATGTACTCCGACATTGCGCGCTATCAGCCAGGCATAACGACAACCGGTATCTGGTGCCTGGCCTTCGTCGCCATGCTCATAGTCTGGTACCAGATTCCGGTGCCCGCCTTCACACGGTCGATCGTTCTCGGCTACGTGCCTTATCTAGTGATCTTCGTTGTCTATTCCGACCTGATCGGCCGGCTGGGATGGGGAGAGATTCGGAATCTGAACATCCTCAATGCATCTGCCTACGACTTGGCCATCGGATACCTAGGCTACGCCGCGTGGCGGAAAGACTAAGCACCGAGTGATCCCGGTCCTCCTCGCCGCCGTCGCTGCTGGCGCTGTGGTCCTTATCCTCGGTCGCTTTGACCGAAACCGCGCGCTTCGGCGCTGGGATTTCGTTCTCTCCGGTCGGGCGGAGAAGGCGACGGAGGCCCTCAGAAACCGCTTGGCCGAGGACACGGAGATCGCGACGCACACCTACGACCTCGCCTTGAAGCGCAAGGCTTCCCTTTCCTACGACGAGGCGGTCCGGTTGCTCGCCATCGCCGCCGACACCATCGAAGAGGCCGCCGAAGACCGTCACCGCCGGCTGCGCGCTCTTGCCATCTATGCCCGCATGGCCGAAGCCATCGTTCCCGTGCCGCCGGTCCGGCCCACTCAGTTCAAACTCGCGGAAACCAGGTCGCTCGCGAGCATCGCGCGGTGGCTCCACGAACTCTTGAACAGCTACGAAGAACGGTTCCGCTTTCGCCTCACCGTGATTGGCTTTGGCATCCGCCTGGTGGTCCGCAGCATTCGTGGAAGCCGGGTCCGCGCTTCCTTGGAACCCTCCCATTCCGAGCCCTACCAGACCTTCGGCGACTCCCTGCATGACTTCCGCGCCCTCGACGAGGAGCAGGTTGAATCATTCCGTCAACTCATGCGCTCGGCGGCCGCCACCGACCGGCGGGCCCTGCCCGAAGGCCTCCGAAACGCGGGTGGAGAACGCTCCAGGGACGGAGCCGAAAAAAATTCTGAGAAATAGTTTGACGTGGAACGGGTACTGTCTGTATACAGTACGTACTGATCTATGTCACCCTTTGATCTCGCCCAATCCGGATCCGACGAGTTCCTGACCCGTCCGATATCGGTCCCCCGCGGGTCTCTCAGCGGGTCACCGGAGTCCTGGAGGGCGTTGTCCCTCCGGGATCGTGGAATTCTTTTCGAACGCGCTCTCGACTCTTTGTGGCTGGCCTTCCAACCGATCATCTCCTGGTCACGGCCCAAGGAACCCGCGTTCGCCTTCGAGGCGCTGGCGCGAAACAACGAACGGCAGGTGCGCGATCCCCAGGAGCTGCTGAGTCTTGCCGTGTCTCTGGGCCGCGTCTGGGATCTGGGCCGCGCCGTCCACACATGCGCCGCTGAGGCGTTGCGCCAAAACAACGAGGTCACGCTCTTCGTGAACGTCGACGTCGAAGAACTCATGGGACCCCTCGGCGAGGGCGAAGACGTCCTGTCCGAGTTCGCGCACCGCGTCGTTCTTGAGGTGACGGAGCGCGCGCCCATCAGCGGTCTCCCGGAAATCCGACAACGGTCGGGCGCCTTACGGGAGAAGGGCTACCGGTTCGCGATCGACGACCTGGGCGGGGGGTATGCCGGCCTCTCGAGTCTCGCTCTGATGGACCCCCAGTTCGTAAAAATCGACCAGGCCTTGATTCGGGACGTCGACACCGAGCCGGTGAAGCGGAAGATCGTCGGCTCACTGGTGGG
>JANLWV010000007.1:0-3840 GCA_031364765.1 Vicinamibacteria bacterium | reverse complement strand
CCGGGTCGCCGCGCGAACATCGACGCTGTCCGCGACCACGATAAGGCGCCGCCCCTCCGCCTTCGCGGCTTCGAGCGAACTGAAGATCGGCCGCTTCGACCTTGTGGCGAGCGCGTCGAAGCTCGTGCCTCGGGCCAACAGTTGCCTCTCGATTTCCGCGCGACCCGATCCGATCAGAACATCAACCCCATCCCCATACCGGGGCTCGAGCGCTTGCGGAAAAATCTCACCCCACTTGGAACGCTCGTTGCTGTGGGCGTAACACGCGGCCGGAGTCGCGTCCGTGATGGGCTGGTCGGTCACGACCCCGGTCTTGAGACCGTGTTGCTCGGCGTATTCGAGGATGGTCTTCAGCGGACGGCCGTCCTTCTGGTTGCGGACCGCGTCCGGCCCCTGGCTGATGACGCCGTTTTTCGTCTTCTGGCCGGTCATGATCGCGGTCATGCCATTTGCGGAGTCCGACACGAAACCATCGACCGGCGACGTGTCGCTCAGTCCCACATGGGGCCAGGTCTGCACGTGAAGCCGGAGCGGCGCCTGGTAGCCGTAGAGGCTCGCGGCGTTCAGGGTCGGTATGCCCCCCGCGTCGGCCAGAAAGACGATCACGTTCCGGGCGAGTTTCGGTTTGATTTCCCCCCTGGCGCGAGGCGCCAGAAGGCAGAGCACAGCGAGGGCGACGAGCTTGGGCGAAATCATGGAGTGAGTCTAGCCCGGGGTAGAGTTCGCCAAACAGAAATAGCCGGAGCCTCATCAAGGCGACAATCCAGGATTGAAAATGACCATGCCCAACTCACGCCGGACGATCTTCACGCTGGCCCTTTTCGCTGTCCTCGCACCCGCGACGGACTTCGCCCAGCCCGCCCCCCTTTCGGCCGCCGACAAACAGAAACGGATCGACACCGAGAAGGAGCTTCAGTCCATCGCGATCGTCGAGCGCAAAGTGATGCTCCCGATGCGCGATGGCGTGCGCCTCGCGACCGACATCTACCGGCCGAAAAGCGCCCCAGCGCCGGTTCCAATCGTCTTCTCCAGGACACCGTACAACTTCAACTTCTGGGACGTTCGCAACGGAGTCCCCGCGGACATGACCACGGCGCTCACCGCGGTGAAGCGGGGTTACGCGTATGTGGTTCAGAACGAGCGCGGCCACTTCTTCTCCGAAGGCGACTACGACATCCTCGGCCCGCCCACAACCGACGGCCACGACACTCTGGAGTGGATGAAGAATCAGCCGTGGTCGAACGGCAAGGTAGGAACCACGGGCTGCTCGTCGACGGCCGAGTGGCAGATGGCGGTCGCCGCCCAGGGCCATCCCGCCCACGGTGCGATGAACGTTCAGGGCTTCGGAGCGGGAGTGGGTCGGGTCGGTCCCTACTACGAGCAGGGGAACTGGTATCGGGGCGGCGCCGTGCAGATGCTCTTCATCGCCTGGCTTTACGGCGAGCTGAATCAGGTGCGGCCGATGTTCCCGGCGAACACCTCCCGGGAGGACCTGATTCGCGCCTCGAAGTCATTCGACCTCGCGCAGCAACTGCCGCCGGTTGACTGGGACAAGGCTCTAAGGCACCTGCCCGTGCAGGACATCCTGAAGGCGGTCGATGGACCGCACGGCATCTTCGCCGACGCCATGCCCGTGGCCACCGGTGGCCGCATGATTCAACGCGCGCCGAACGACCCGGCCTGGTACAAAGGCGGCTTATGGCACGACAACATGAGGCTCGACGTGCCGGGGCTGTGGTTCATGTCCTGGTACGACGTGTCGGTCGGGCCAAACCTCGCGATGTACAACCACGTCCGCAAGAACGCCAGGGGCGACATCGCCAATCAGCAGTGGGCCGTGATTGCCCCGGTGGCGCACTGCGCGTACACCCGCGCCACCGAAGACACGGTGGTGGGCGAGCGGAGCATGGGCGACGCCCGGCTCGACTACAACGAGATCGTGTACGGCTTCTTCGACAAGTTTCTCAAGGGCGACAAGGTCACGAGAATCGACCAGCTGCCCAAAGTCACCTACTTCACGATGGGAACCAACCAGTGGCAGACCTCCGACACCTGGCCGCCGGCTGGAGCTTCGACGATGACCTTCCATCTATCGAGCGGCGGCAAGGCCAACTCCCTCAGCGGCGACGGCGCTCTGGTCATGGCCGCACCCGCGGTGAGCCCCTCCGACACCTTTATCTACGATCCCGCGAATCCGGTCTCGTCCTATGGCGGCAACGTCTGCTGCACCGGCAACGCCGTGTTGGCCGGCGCTTTCGACCAGAGGAAGATGGAGGCGCGAGCCGACATTCTGGTGTTCACGTCCGAGCCATTCAGGGAAGGGACGGAACTCTCCGGCCCGATTGTCCCCACTCTCTACGTTTCCTCCGACGCGAAGGACACCGACTTCACCGTGAAGATCCTTGACGTCGAGCCCGACGGCCGCGCCTTTAACCTCGACGAGTCGATCCAGCGCATGCGTTACCGCGACGGGTACGGCAAACCGCTCGTCTGGATGGAGAAGGACAAGGTCTACAAGGTCACGTTGCAGCCCCTGAACACGAGCAATTACTTCAAGGCCGGTCACCGCCTGCGCATCGAAGTGTCGAGCAGCAACTTCCCGCGGTTCGATCGCAACCTCAACACCGGGGGCAATAACTACGATGAGGTCACGGGCGTAGTGGCGCGAAACACCCTTCATCATTCCGCTCGGTACCCTTCGAGTCTGACCGTCACGGTGGTGAAGCCGGCCCCGGCCAGTCGATAGGGCTCCCGCCCACTTGCGCTTCACGCGCGAGGAGAGCAGGATTACCGCACTCGAACAAGGCAGGTTCCTCATGGGTCTCTTCGACGACCACATCGGCGTCTGGTGCGGCACGCATGTTGTCATCGACAGCCAGGGACGTGAGGTTGACCGCTTCGAGGCCACCGTCATCTGCCGGCGCGAAGGCGCACGGTGGCTACAGACCACCACCCGCGCATGGCCCGACGGCCGGGCCGCGGAAAGCGAATTCTTCGGGACGTTCGACGCGGAGGGCGTGTTGCACTACGAACATCCTCATGTCGTCGGCCAGGGCCGCGATGTCGGCGATCACAACATCGTTTCGGTGTGGAAGGACCCGGAGCATCCGGAGGTGTCCTACTCCTCTCTCATCACCCTGCTCAATCGCGATCGTCGCGTCCGCACCATCCAGAAAATCGAGAGGGGCAGGCTGGCGGCGCGCATCCTCGTGAAGGAAGCCCGGGTTCACTAGGATCGGCCGCTCCGCTTGGCGACCCGCGCCCGCTGACCTTCGGCATGGAGTGAAGCCCTAACACATTGCTAACAGGTCCGCGCTGGCGAGCGGTGAACGGACGGGCGTCCGCGACGATTGGGAGAAACAATCGTTCCCGAGCTTAGGAACGAGCGCTCGGGGGATTGTGCCGCGGGTGCCGGTTCGGAATCCGTGTATCGGATGCCACGGCTTACGTCGGCCGCGATAAACTTCGCCTCCATGGCCGCATACTTATCCAGGCTCGTGGCCCCAGTCCTGCTGCTCATCCTCGGCGCCGGACAAGCCGCGGCCGGCGAACGCGCCGCCAAGCGTTCCAGACCCCCGGACGCGCTGGGGGAACAGCAGGCCACCCCGGCGCAACTTGGCGACCCAGAGAAGCCGAAGGACGACGCGCCCCCCGCGACCGCGAAAGGACTTCCCGAGATCGACGGCCCGGAAGCGCCGGTCGCCCCGGAAGTGATACGCCGCGACAGTGAGGGCAATGCGACGATGCGCGCCGTCCGCATCGGCCAGCCGATCGACGTAGACGGCCACCTGAACGACGACGTGTACGCTCGAGTCCCGCCGGTCTCGGACTTCATCCAGC
>JANLWV010000006.1:0-8357 GCA_031364765.1 Vicinamibacteria bacterium | reverse complement strand
GAAACCTCGCCCAACTCAAAGACGACATCGTCGGTCGGCGAATCGGTCTTTTTCCAGATGAGACGAGCCATGGTGGGCGAAGCCTTTCAGTTTGGGGGCGCTAACGGGCGCCGGAGAGCGCGGCGATGCGGCGCTTCGCGATGCCCTGCACCTTGGGTCCGTCCGGTGAGAAGAGCGTCGCGCTTGAATCCTGCGAAGCCTGGGTGTATTCGTCAAGCGCCTCCTTCGAGTACCCGAGGTGCTCCAGCGCCACCCCGGCGTAGAAAGCGGCGGTACCCCGGGAGAGCCCGGGCGCCAGCGGGAGTTCGTTCTTGGCTTTCACGAAGGCGTCGTGAGCGCCCGCATAGTCGTGCCGTTCGAGGAAGATCAGACCGAGGTTCAGCCGGGCAAAGGCGGCGTTCTCCGAACCCGGGTAGCCCTCGATAGTCTGCCGAAGGTCCATGCTGACTTTGTTGGCCAGAACTCCGGCCCTGGAAAGAGATATCTCGCGCGGCGCGTCCTCCAGCCGGAGATCGACCGTCTTCGGTCCTCCTGCGGCGCTCAACGTAATGGACACCGGCTTCGTGGTTCCAGCCTCAGCGAGGGCGGCCAACAGCTCTTCGGTCTTCACGACCTTGCGCCCGGAAACCGCCGTCACTACGTGTCCTTTCACTAGCGCCGCCTGGTCTGCGGGCGACCCCGGGACCACCCGCAGGACCACCGGGCCCTCGTGAAGGAGCGTGTCGATGGTGACCAGGCCGGACCACGGAGCGCGCAACGCCGCCTTCTTTTCGAAGGCCGCGAAGAAACGCGCGTACGAGGAATCGTCCTCCATGACCACCGTGGTCGAGTCGGGCACCACGCTGCCCGCCGCGTAAACGTGCAGCGCGGCTGATCGCGCGAGCTGCTCCTCGGGGATGCGGCCCACCAGGAATCCCTGGACCTCAAGCGCCGCCGCCAGCCTTTCGAACACGCGGCGCACCAGCGCCGGGTCGGGTTTCCCCGGGGGCAGGAGGTCGACGAGTTTGAGGCGCTCCGCCTGTAGAGTTCTCTCTACCACGGCGCTGTCGGCCTTCAGGAAGTTCATACCCCGAATTGTGGTCGAGGCGATTCGGGCGAGCCGGCCTTCCATCATGGGGCGACTCCGGTCTCCCGATGGACCGTCCGCCACCACGCCGAGGTAAGCGAGCGTTGGCCGGATCTGAGCCGCGAGTTCGACGGTGGCCCGCGCCTTGAGGTCCACGTCCTGGACAAAGCGCCCCGCGGCATGCCGCACTTCGACCCGCCGTATCCCTGCGCACACCGAGCGGAGGCTCTTGGGTGCTACACCTTGAGATTCGCCGTCTATGAAGATCTGGCCGCCCGGCGGATCGGAGGTGATCGCGAGGGCGCCGATCGAGGGTTCGAGTTTTACCGGCGGAATGTCGTAGTCCTGGGGCTCCGGGACGTCCAATCCCAGCTTGAGCGTTTCGTAACAGGGCCTTTTGAACTCAATGATGTGGGAGCCGGCGGGGAGGTCGGGAATTTCCAGCCGGCTCGAAGCGCGGGCGGGGTCGAGGCCCCGCGCGGCCGCGATCGCCCCGAGTGCTGGATCGAGGACGCCGCTGGTTGAGCCCTTTCGAATCCCATCGATCAAGACCTCCACGTCGGTGGGCTCGGTGATGACAAAACCGGTGGCCGAGGTTCTGACCAGATCGAACTGGAGACTGAGGGTCTCGCCCGCGACCACGGTGACCGGACGCGTCTCGGCACGGTATCCGCTGCGAATGATGTCGAGGGTGTAGTCGCCGGCCACGACCTCGAGGGGAAAGAAATCGGTGACCGAAAGCAGCTTGCGGTTAAGAGAAACAGCGGCCCCCTGCGGCGCCGATTGAATGGTGACAAAACCTATGATCTGGGTCTTCACACTCTTGAAGAAGTCGATGACCTTGGGCGAAATCGAGGCCTCGTCCAGATGGTGAGAGGGCTTCAGGGCAATCAGCGCGCGGAAGCTGTCCGCGGCCTTGTCCGAGCCGCCGAGGTTCAACTGAACCCGGGCCCGGTACTCGTAGGCCCTCACGAGCAAAGTGGCGCCCTCCTCGGAAAGCGACTCCTGGCGCCTAGCCGCCTCCAGTTGTGTGATGATCTCCTCAAAGCGGAGGAGCGATTGGCCCTGCTCGGGGCCCTCGAATTCGGAGATGGCCTTGTCCAGAGTGGCGCGCAGTTCAGCGAGGAGGGCCGCAGGCTGGGCCCAGGTGACCCCGGGGCTGAGGCAAAACGCGAGGGCCAGAAAGGGCGGGAGCGTTTTCACTTGAACCTCACGATGGTTTCGGCGCGGTCGTCGTAAACGAGGGCGGCGCCCGTGAGGTCGATGGCGATGGCCCGGCTCTTCTTCACGTCCGAGGCACCGAAGGTGGTCATCAGGTCGCCCTTGCCCGAAAACATGAAGATGCCCTGATCCTCGTCAGCGACATACAGATTTGAGAAGGCGTCGCTGGTGACGTCGACCGGCTTTTTCCACTCGAAGCCAGGCCCGCGCGGACCGATGGTTGTGATCAGGCGGCCGTTTCCGTCAAGGACTTCCACGGACTTGTCGTCTTTGCGCAGCATCACCACATCGCCGCGCGGCGTGGTCAGCAGCTTGATGACTTCGCGTTCCGCCCCATCCGGAAAGACCGAAACGAATGTGGTCCCCTTGAACCTCAGGACACGTTTGCGCCGGGTGTCTGCGACCAGAGTGTCCCCGGAGACCATGATGGTGGCGGCGCCGATCCGGTCGATGTTCTCCATCACCCCCGGTTTTTCGGAGGGGGCGGAAAAGGCCAGCGCGCCGCCCGTTCCCATTTTGACCGCGAGCCTGGCCGCGAAGACCACCTCGCCCTGAGGCGAGATGGCGAGGGTCTGCGGGTCATCGGCCGGAAGTGAAGCGCCGAGCTTGAAACTTCGGTCGAAGGAGACCGCGGATTTCGTCTTGTTCGACGCGATCCAGGTCACGCCGTCCGGGGTCACGGCCAGCGAACGCACATCCTTCAGGACATCTCCCGCCGGGAAGGGGGAGGCGGCGTCCTTGAGGAAGACCGGCCGTTCATTGCCGTAGATACGGTAGAGAGCCGTGATGGCATTGAGAGCGCGTACGGCTGCCCCAGATGAGGGATAGAGGGTTCTGACCCGCTGGAATTCCTCGATGCCGGTCAGAGCATCGCCCGCCATGACCAGCGACTGGCCGAGTTCGAACTGTGCCTCGGGGGCCACGTCGCTCGCCGGATGATCGAGAACCGCGCGCCGCGCCGAGTCGATGGCGGAATCGAAACGCCCGGCGCGTCTAAAAACGGCGACCGAGGTGACCAGAGCGTGGGGAACAAACGGACTCTCAGGGTAAAGCCTGATCACCCGCTGAAAATTGGCGAGCGCGTCGTCTATGGCTTCTCGGGACGAGGCCGTGGCGAACGCGATGCGGCCCATTTGGAGATACGCGCCCGGCGCCGAGTCGCTTTGCGGGTATTTCTTGGCGATCTGGTCGTAAATGTCGCGCGCCTTGCTGAGATTCCTTTCCACGTCTTCGGCGTACCGGCCGATTTCGAACAAGGCGTCGTCGGCGAAAGGAGAGGTCGGGAAGCCCGTCACAATCGTCTGAAGCGCATCGAGTCCCTGCCGGGCTCGGCCGTTTTGGAGGTCGGCGCGGCCGTCCTCCAGAAGACGGCTCGCCTGGTCGTCGGGGCGGGGCTGGGCGAATGCGAGGCCGCTGCCCAAAAGCAGGACCGCCGCCGAGGTCCGGAGACGAGCCGCGTTCACGGCTTTCGGCCCATGACGTACGACGGCTTGCCCGCCTGAATCTGGACCCTCTCCTCGGCTCGCTTCCCGTCGGGCCATTCAAAGCTGACGCTGTGTTTCCCGGCGGTGATCGTTTGATCGAGGATGGGGGGATAATCGACGAAGACGCCATCCACGAAGATCTTGCAGTTGTCCGGGCTCGCCCGAACTCCCAGCTTGCCGGTGCCCGGAGCGCGCAAGGTGAGCGAACCTCCGGCCTTCAGCTCGACGGGCTCGCGATGCTTCAGAAAAACGGACGCGGACTCGATCAGAACCTCGTGAGTTCCTGCGGGCAGCGTGGCCGTCACCCCCGGCTTCTCCGTCGCGATCACGCGCCCCGACACAGACACGGTCACGGGATAGGCGCTCTCCACCACCAGGCTCGCCGGCGGTCCATCCGGGGCCAGCGTCGCCTCGACCGAATTCGGGATCGGCGCCTCGATCCGAATGTCCCTGGACTGATAGCCGCGCAGCGACAGGGCAATCGCATGCGCTGCGTTCGATGTCACCTCGGCCTGAAGGGGAGTGATGCCGACCGTTTTCCGGTCGAGCCGAATGGTGGCGCCCGCGGGCTGCGACCGGATCAAAATCGTGGTCTTGGGGACCACCACCGCGGGCCGTACCGGCGTGACCGACGAGGCCGGCCGATGAGGCGCCGGGTCGGCGCCCGGAACGAAGATCTCAGTGATCGTAGGAGAGGGCCGGGCGGAGGCCGCGGCTTCCTTTGCCGGTTGCGGCCGGTTGAAGTAGAGGACGGCGGCGATGGATCCCGTGACCAGACAGGCGGCCACGGTTCCGTACACGATCACGTTTGATCCACCCGCGCCCTTAAGAATGGTCTCGGCGTTGCCGCTGACCGTGCGGCCATACCCCACAGTCTCGTCCCCTCGGGCCGACGCCTTGGCAAACGTCGCGTCGAGTTCGGGGAAGGCGGAAGTTTCCGCAGCGGCCTGCGTTTCCGTGGGCTTTCGCTTGAACAGACGGAGCAGGCGCTGTGCCTCGGTCGCGTCCGGGTTGGCGCGGGCGATAGTTTCCACCCTCCGGAGGATCGCGGCATCGACCTGGCTCGCGGCCAAACTCTTCCTCGCCTGGCTCAGGGCCATGACGTCTTCGGCGGGGAGATGAGGCGAAGGGCAGCGTTCGCGCACGCGCGTGAGCTCGTCAGCCATCAAAGCGGCCGAGGCGAAGCGTGACTCGGCGTCTTTCTCGAGAGACTTGTCGATCACCCGCTGGATATCCGAGGTGAGAGGTCCGGCGTCTTCGACCTTCAGGCGCGGGTGAGGCTCATTGACGATCCGGTACAAGACGCGCGCGGGATCGTCCCCGGTGAACGGCCGCCTCCCCGCGAAGAGCTCGTGCAGGATCACCCCGACCGCGAACACGTCGCTGCGGCCGTCGAGGAGGCGTCCCCGGATGTGTTCGGGGCTCATGTAGAAGGGAGTTCCCACCATCATGCCGGCGCGGGTGACCGAGGTGCTCTCCACTTTTGCGATGCCGAAGTCCAGGATCTTGACCCCGCCGTCGTCGAGCACCCTCAGGTTGGAAGGCTTGATGTCGCGATGAACGATCTGATGCGCGTGTGCGAAGTCTAGACCGCGCAGGGTCTGAATGACGATATCGAGGCGCTCGGTAATGGAGAGTCTTTCGCCCGCCCGTAGCAGCATTTCGAGGTCCTGCCCGCCCAGGATTTCCATGGCGATGAAGGGGAGGCCACGGTCCTCGCCCAGTTCGAACACGGTGACGATATTCGGGTGCTGAAGGCGGGCGGCCGCCTTCGCTTCGATTTCGAACCGTCCGCGGCTGTCATCGTCGGGAGACCCATCCACCCGAAGGGTCTTGATGGCGACATCGCGGTCGAGGGCCTCGTCGCGGCCGAGATAGACAACGCCCATCCCGCCCTTTCCCAGCCTGGCCCGAATGCGATACCTTCCGATGCGGTATTCGCCCGCGCTCCCCGGCTTCGGTGCGACGTTCCGGGCGGGGGTCACGAGAATCGCATCCGACTCAATCGTCCCGCTTGACGATGAGGACGGTGATGTTGTCTTCGCCTCCGTGAGCGTTGGCTTCGGCGATCAAGAGGTCTGCGGCTTTCTGCGGATCGGGATTGGCCGCGACGATCCTCCCCAGGTCGGCGTCGAGGACCATTCCGGAGAGCCCGTCCGAGCACAGCAGAAAGGTGTCGCCCGCCCCCATGGGGTGAGCTACCACGTCGACGTTGAGATCGGGCGACGCGCCTATGGCGCGCGTGACCACGTTGCGGAGGGGATGAGACCTCGCCTGGTCGTTGGTGAGGACGCCCAACGCCACCTGTTCGAGAACCCAGGAGTGGTCGGTGGTCACCTGCTTGATGCCGGAGGCGTTCACGAGATAGAGGCGCGAGTCCCCGACGTGTGCGATATGGGCGGTCGTTTCCTCGAAGAGCACGCCGACGATCGTCGTCGCCATGCCCTCGTAGTCGGCCTGGGTGAGACTGAGGTCCAGAACCTTCTGGTTGCCGAAGCGGACCGCGGTCTTGAGGCGGTTCGCGACGAGGGAAAGACTCGGGTCGACGCCCCAGGGCCACGTGATGTCGGTTTCCTTAGCGGTGAGGGCGACAAATTCGGCCACCGCCTGAACCGCCGTGCTCGAGGCGATTTCGCCGGCGGCGTGTCCCCCCATGCCGTCGGCGACGACAAAGAGCTGGTGGGACTCGAAAATTCCGAAGTAGTCCTCGTTATTCTTCCTCCGCCGTCCAACGTCGGTCGCCCCGAAGAACTTCAGCTTCAAGGTCTTCCGCCTTCCAGGGAGCCGCGGGATTGGCTGAACATCTGTCGCCTCATGAGATTCCGGTAAGTAGACATCAAAAACTGAAGGTGAAGCAAACTAGTCTCCCGTCTCGTAAGTAGCGATTACACGCGAGCGCCGAGGCGCCCGGAGCACAAGCCTGGCCTTGGGCCACGAGCAACGCAGCGATCCAGGATGCGCCAGTCCTACCCGACGTTCCGGCGGGTGGGGCATCGGCGCTCCCGTGTGATAGATGCTTACGAGACTGGACACTCGGGGTTTCAGCGCTTGCGAAGGCGATCGAACAGGCCTCGGGCCGTTTCGACGGTGGTGGGTTTCGTCGCTTCGGGTTCCTGGACCCCGACCTGGATTTCCTTCATACCGCGGGCCACATCCGGATGCTCGGGGTTCATGGCGGCCGCGCTTTCGAGGGCCCGCTTGGCTCGGAGCTTCAGACCCTGTGACTGCAGCAGGAGGGCGAGTTCGACCAGGTAGGAGACGTTTTTTGGGTCGAGCTTTGAAGCCGTCTCCATGTGGTTCACAGCGTCCCTGATCCAGTTTGGGTTCTTGGCGAGGGCGAGGCTCAGCATCGCGTGAGCCTTGGCGTTTCCCTGATCCTGCGTCACCACTATGTTCAGGAGTTGGACCGCCGTGTGATAGTCCTTCTTCTTGTAAGCCTCGATGCCTTCCGCAAGGATGTCGAGGTGAACCCGACCGGTGGACGGAATGGCGGCCGCAGGCTGTTCCGGGGCCGCTCCGGACCTGGCCTCGCGGGGTGGCAGCGGGCGACCCTGAACAATCGGGGGCGCCTTCGGCGGCTCGGTGGCCGGCAGCCTCGAGGTGTAGTCACGACGGGACCGCTCCTTCGAGAGGGTGTCGTAGGCGGCGGTCACGTACTTGAATGCGTCCTCGGCCTTCTTGCGGGCCTCGGGGTCTTTGACCCTGTCCGGATGGGTCTCCCGCGCAAGCTTGAGGTAGGCGTCGCGAATCTCACTCGTGGTGGCGTTCCGGGAGACGCCGAGAATGGCGTAATGGTCGTTCATGGGCAGGGGCACGCCGAGAATTCCGCCGAGGATACCTGATTGAAGCGCTCCCTAGAACCCTAGGGAGGCGCCGGCCCAGGAAGAGTCGACTATTCCCTCGTTCCTTTCTGCGGCCCTTTCTGCGGCCCTTTCTGCGGCGTGTCCCTCACGAAACGCTGCGCCGACTTTCGGATCGCCTCGGGCACGTTCCGGTCGATCGCGATGGCTTTGATGTCGCGCGGCTGAAGGCGCGAGACGAAGCCCATGGCGATGGGGACGGGCGTCCGCGGATTCCTCACCAGCGAATTGATGACGTTGTATTTCTTGGTCCAGTCGCGGTTGGTACCGATCCGCCGGAGCACTTCATCCGAAACGTTCTTCATGGAAGCGAACTGCTCAATCTCGACGTCGGTGATTTTCGGCGAGCCAAGCACGGCGAGGGCCACCAGCCGATTGGGATCCCGGATCAGGAAGCTGCGCGCCTGAGCGTCTTCGGTGAGCGCCGCCTTGACCTTCTTGCCCGTGGTCAGGGTGAACAGCCGCTGCAGCCTGCTCATCACCTTTTCGTCCTTCTTCTCATCCTCCGTGAGCATGGCCTCTGCTTCTTCGGGTTTCAGTTCGATCAAGTTCTCGTCGAGCTCTTTCGCCACGGCGGGCGGAACCTCGGACTCCGCCTCCGCCGGGGCGGCGCTCGGGGGCGCCTCTGGCTCGAGATCGACGCCGATGGAGAAGGTATCGCGCAGTTCGGCAAGGCGCCTTCGCTGGTCTCTTGACAGGGTCGGGTTTGACTCGATGCGCTCGAGC